>CAZLIO010000020.1:0-14587 GCA_964559025.1 uncultured Pirellulales bacterium
ACTTATAACAAAGGATTACAGAAAAAAAGATGATTTCGCAGTCCGAAAAAACAAAGCCAAAACAAACCCAATTTCCGAAAAGCCCAAAAAGAACGTAAACTTATATGTAATAGAGGATTATGAAAATGAAACCGCCTTCAGGCTCCGAAAAAACAAACCCAAACAAAGCCAATTTCAAACGGTGCACGAGCTCGTTAACCGGATGAATCCCAAATTATTGAATTTTCACCTCAAAATAAGAAAAAAACCTAAAAAACCCCAATTTCCCCCAAATCCGGCTAATTTCAGTTCTGAATCTCGCATTTCCAATCGGATTTTTCCTGTGCTCTGTGTATTCTCTGTGGCCAGCCTTTTATTTCTTTCATTAATGGATTGTAAAATCTTAAATATCGAAGATACGCCGTTCGTCAGGCGGAATCAATTACCTGCTGCCAGTGCCCGAGCCAACGTTACCGCCCAGCCGGCTGCAATAATAACTATTAGGGCTAAAATGATGTACTTTACCTTAACCTCCCTAAAAAAACGCTCTAAAAAGCGGAAATACACCCCAAAAACGGCTATAACAAAAGCCAAAAACGCTATAACCACCAGCACACAACATAATAACGCACAAGCCGGCTGGATATAAAACGCCTCGAAGATTTTGCCCTGGGCGAAGGCAAGTGTCGCAGTAGTCATTCCGCAGGTTGGACACGGCAGCCCATATCTTTGCTGGAACCCGCAGTAGCCAAGCCACCGCCCCATATCGATATTATAATGTCCCGCCAACGCAAAAATTCCGAAGAAACCAACTACCGCCAAGCAAACAATCACCGCTGCCATCCGCTGGCGAGACGACGCTCGGATAAAAATTTTCAACTTATTTATCTGTTGGCTTGTTGGCATAACTACGTTAGAATAGAGCAGCCGGGTAATTCTGTCAAGAAATGACTAATACCCGTGAGTTATTGACAAAATACGAAGTATGCGATACGAGATACGAATATGCAGTTAGAGCAGAGAGATTTGAGCAGAATGCTGGAGACAGCTATTGTGGCAGCACGCCTGGCCGGCCAGCGGGCGATGGAAGAAATCAATTACATCAAGGCCTCAGTGAAGAACACCACCGAATTGGTAACCCAGACCGATGCCCGATGCCAGAAGATAATCATTGACCGAATCAAGGAGAACTATCCCGACCACGGCTTTATCGCCGAGGAAGGTAGCGAGGGTAAAATATTCAAACAGCCCCCACGAGGTGACCAGCAGCTCTTCTGGGCTATCGACCCAATAGACGGAACGAACAATTTTGCACATCGCATGCTTTTCTTCACCATCAGCATCGCGGTAATAAACGAAGGCCAGCCCATTGTAGGTGCGATTTTCGAGCCGGCCACGGATTCAATGTTCACCGCTGTCAAAGGCGGCGAGGCACAATTGAACAGCAGGCGAATAACAGCAAGCGAAGAAACAATGGATAAATTTTCAAGCATTGGTTTGGATAGCCATTTTGATAATGGCGTGCCGGGTTGGGTCTGTGAAATTATGCAGCGAACAAGATTCCGAAACTTAGGCACAACCGCTCTGCAATTGGCATACGTGGCAAAGGGCGGCCTTATAGCCACTATCGCCTCCGACCCGAAGCTATGGGACATAGCAGCCGGGACCGTAATCGCCGAGGCGGCCGGAGCCATCGTTACCGATTGGCAAGGGAAAAAAATCTTTCCCCTCGATTTGGAAAGCTATGAAGATCAGCAATTTCAGGTGATAGCGTCTAATAAAAAAGTCCATCCCAACTTACTCGAACTTCTTAACAGTTGATTGCACATCCCGCACCAAGACATCCGACTTTCTGTCAAAGGGGCCCTTAGCAGTTAAAGAAAAAAGCCATCGAAGCATAAGCATCGATGGCTTTATGATAATCTTAGATTATCACATTTTTACTTTTTCTTCTTTGCTGTTTTCTTCTTTGCGGCTTTCTTCTTTGTGGCTTTCCTTTTTGCCATTTTAATACCTCCGTGAAATTAAAAAGTGATTGTTCATAAGCGGGTTCGTAACCATCAACCCCGCTTTTCCTCGGAATTTTGATTACTTAAAATATCCTTTCAACAGCAAAAATATAAAAGTGGAAAATTTTGTCATTGCAGAGCGAATAAATCTCGCAAGCCTTCAATCATTCACTTCCTTATTATATCTTTAGAACATATTGTGGAATCAACTTGACAACAATCTCTATCGACCCAATTTCTAAAGCGCGCAACACGACTTTTCGCCCCCTGTATTCATAAGGTAACTCCCGCACTTCAGATATAATTTTTTTACCCCTATCATTTTGCAGCTCAACTTCAAAATATCTCTTTCCATCAACTTCTATTACCTTATTTACGGTTAGAGTATCAGGTAAAACATATCCTCCGCCATGAGGGAAAATGTCGGCGTTTAAGAGCCTGTCATAAACGCCAAGACTTTTCGCTCTTTTTTCAAAACCCAATAATTCAATGCTTTCGGAACTTAGATTGGGGTTACCTTTGACTAAATACGCAGGCAAATCTGCTCTCAAAGTAAGCGGGAAAAGAGTAGTCTGATTGTTTAAATAATGACAACCCAGCACTATTTCATTCATATTTATAAGCCCCTGATGGGTCTCATTAGAAATTTCTATGAATTTTCCAAACAACAATTCTGCGGCTATTCTTCTTTTCTTCTTCGAGAAATTCTCAACAAATTGATACCGTTCAAAATATTTTTTAGCAGCACTACCCGTAAGAATAAGGAACTCCCCCAAAGGTGTTTCAACGTGTTCTGCCATTTCACGCAATTGTTTACTTTTATCATAATATATTCCAAAGCCTGATTCATTATCCCCCCTTAACTCATCGGCGGCGCCGTGTATTATAAAAGCATATGGAGGTAGATTTTGATCCAGTTTTACAACAGGTTTTACTCGAAACAAATCTATAAAATGGTTGCTTTTGTAAAAGTCCCAATTCACCTTAACACCGTCTACCTCTATTGCGCTTATCTCCAATTCATGTAATTTTTTAATCAAACTCTCAATATTGGGCAGTTCCTCCAATCCCCCTACCATCATCCCACATGCGTTGGGTTTTGTATTAAGAATGATAAGTTCATCATCCCCTCTTCCCCAACTGATCTTTCCACCATAACCAAATCCGCTTCCCCACCGACTCACATTTCTGGTGATGGTCATGTCTGGGGTGGAAATAAAAGTAGCATTTGGGCTTATATCAAGTTGATTTTGAACATAATGAATACCCGCAATACCATAGACGGTATTAGCTTTACATAATTCCGCACCGCTATCGTTTAACCCAATAAAAAAACAATGGTTCTTTGCATTCCGTAACATTCCCTCCTTGTTCATAACTGATTTACTCGCTGGCAGGATTGTCGAAGTCATTATCTTGCCCTTCATTGGTCTGGTCGTCATAATCTGATTCATCAAAATAATCTTCTCTGTCAAGGAGGCCTTTCTCAGACAAACTTGCACAAGCAACACAGTATCGAGCCCATGGAATCGCCTCCAATCGCGCCTTTGGGATCAGCTCGCCGTTGGCTTCACAAATTCCGTATGTATCGTTCTCGATACGACCGAGTGCATCTACAATTTCCACAAGCAACTTTCTTTCGCTATCCACCAATCCCAACGTATTTTCAAGCTCAAACGTATCCGTACCCACATCAGCCATATGAAACGGCAAATTCGATAAATCAGTCCTTGGCTTTCGCAGCGTCTCTTCTTCCAAAAAAACCACGTTATCTAATATTTCCTCTAATTTCTCCAATAACAAGGCTTTGAATTCTCTTGTTTCTGCGGGTGATAGCCCGCTTTTGTTCGTTTTTTCCTTTGCCATATGAATTCGGTAGTTCACAAATGGTTCTATGTCCCTTTGAGAGAGTTGTCATTTTCCTAAAAACATTAATGAGAAGCGATTATCGCCCAAGAAAGACACATAAACTTCTTACAAAAACCCGCCTAAGCGGCTTAATGCTCGTCTCGATTTCACCCGGAGTCATACCAATCATAGCAAATGAGAAAAAACCAAAAACGAATCCTGCCACTGCACATGCCAGCCGACGAATCTTTATCGGGTCTATTCTGGGCGAAATATAAACTGCAAGCTGATTCTCAATCTCTTCCAGATAATGCAAATAAGGTTCTTCTAACTCATCCAGAGTGTCAAACTCAAGCCTTAGTAATAACTTTCCCTGGAAGAGCAACATAAATTCCTCCTTGGCATCAATGAAAAACGCATAGTGGGAATTCAATAAATGCTCTAACATATCTTCCAGCGTCTCCGGTGGACTTTCATATGACCGGATGCGCTCTATCAGATGTTCGACCGCTTCATCTACCAGTGTAACGACAATTTCCTCTTTATCCTCAAAATGCTGGTAAAGCGTTCCTTTGCCGACGTCGGCTTTTTCGGTAATTTCTTCGACCGTTGCAGCGTCGACGCTCTTTTCGCTAAAAACATCCAGAGCTGCTTTTTTCAGCTTCTTCCGGGTTCTTCCGGCCCTTTTCTGTGACCTGTTTTTTACAGATTTTTTTGTTTTGGTCGACATAATCTTGACTATTTAGTCAAAACTGACCAAATGTTCAAGAAAAAATTTGACTTTTGCAAAAAAAATACTATTTTTATTCAGCACGATTAAACCGTAGTTTGAAAAGAAATAATCGGCTGGATGAATACAAGTAGAATAATAAATTCAGATAGCACCGGGCTGCATCTTAAAAGAGGCAACCGTCTTGGAAAATACCGCCTGAAAAAGTGTCTCGGTACAGGTGGAATCTGCGAGATCTGGCAGGCAAGAGACCGCGTAGAAGATATCTGGGTCGCCTTGAAAATACCTCTGGCAGATATTAATGGCAGGCGTGATAATGAGACTTTATTACGCGAAGTCCGTGCAGTTTCCAAGTTGCGTCATCCCAATATACTCTCAGTCAAAAATGCTGACATTATTGATGGTCACGCAGTACTTGCTACCGAATTATCCGCAGGTACTTTAGCTAATTGTTCCAGGCCGATGTCTGTCAGAAGAATTATGTCAATTATTGCTCAAGTACTCGAAGGTCTGGCCTACGCCCACCACAATCAAATAGTGCACTGTGATGTTACCCCAAGCAACATATTTCTATTTCCGGACAAAAGGGCCAAACTTGGAGATTTTGGAATATCCCTGAAGCTAAAAGGACGCATGAAAACGGTTGACGATTTTGGTACCCCTGGATATGTCGCTCCCGAACAGGCTTATGGCTATCCTACCTATCGTAGCGACTGTTTTGCCGCCGGCCTGATCCTTTATGAATATATTACAGGAATATTGCCCCGGTGGCCCTTCGACTGGCCACCCCGCGGTTATCAGCGTCTAAGGGAAAGAACCAATTTGGCATTTGTAAAATTCATTAGAAAATCCCTGTCGGTTCACCCACAAAAACGCTTTGCAAATGCCGGAAAAATGCTCTCGGCCATGCATGAATCAATACCTGAAACCTGCCAAGAAGTTATAAGGACGGTAGAGAAAAAAGAAAATGACTGGCGTAAGGTTCGACGTGAGGTTTTCCTTAGGCGATACGGCAGGATTTTCCCCGTTATATTCAGATGTATCGAATGTGATGAACCAATAGCCGAAAGAATGCAGATTTGTCCATGGTGTGGAAGTAAAAGAAATCGCTTCGATACCCGCAGCCAATTCAGCCATATTTGTCCACGCTGCCATAAAGGGGTCTTTCCGGAATGGAAATTTTGCCCATGGTGCTATGGACCAGGATTCGG
Source organism: uncultured Pirellulales bacterium (assembly GCA_964559025.1). Lineage (GTDB taxonomy): Bacteria > Planctomycetota > Phycisphaerae > Sedimentisphaerales > Anaerobacaceae > NIOZ-UU13. The sequence continues at coordinate 5,778 of CAZLIO010000020.1, forward strand.
TTCGCCAATTTCCATTCACTCAACTGGGGCTCGTTATCACGCCCGATGCGAACACTGCAATGGCAAACTTATGCGCTTTATGCGTTATTGTCCATGGTGTCATCGCAAAGTGCAAAAACCTTGGCAGACTCGGCCTTTCCCTGAAATCTGCGGTCGGTGTGCCTGGTCCATAGATTCGGATTTTTGGAGATACTGTCCCTGGTGCAAACAGGATTTAAGACCGTAATTGTTAATCGGTCAGATTTACCGAATAAATGAAAATAAGATACAGGAGCGTTAAATGGATAACCTTGTTCCCACCAAAGTGTTTTTAACTAAAGGGGTTGGCTGGCATAAGTACCAACTGAAATCTTTCGAGCAGGCACTGCAAACGGCAGGTGTAGCTCAACAAAACCTGGTTCAGGTCTCGTCGATTTTGCCGCCGAAATGCAAAATTATCAGCCGGGAAAATGGGCTGAAAAAACTGACTCCGGGCCAAATATGCTATTGTGTGATGGCCAGAGCCGATACGAACGAACATGGAAGGTTGGTTGCCTCCTCAATAGGAGTCGCTATTCCTAAAGACAAAAACCAATGGGGATATCTGAGCGAGGTACATAGCCACGGCATGAATAGCCAGCAGGCGGGAGATATGGCTGAAGATTTGGCAGCTGGTATGTTAGGTACTACGTTGGGGATGGAGCTTGATCCTGACACAGCCTGGTCTGAAAAAGAGCAGGCATATAAATCAAGCGGGCTGTTTATTAAAACCACCAATCTCACCCAAACCGCCAAAGGCCAGGAGGGTCTCTGGACAACGACGGTAGCGATAGCAATGTTTTTGTTTGATTGAATATGTTGATGGAATTTATATCTCATGAAAGAAGTAATCAATTTCGGGTACCTGCCCGAAGAATATGCTGACCCCGAAAATGCCAAGATAATCATCATTCCTGTCGCCTACGATGGAACAAGCACATGGATCAAAGGTGCTGACAAAGGCCCTACAGCAATAATAGAAGCATCGGCTAATATGGAGTTATATGATATAGAGACCGATTCAGAAGTTTATAGAAAAGGTATATATACCGAGGATGCCATAACCAGAGAGATTACCACCACAGAGATGATTAATGCGGTCAATGGAACCGTTCAGTATTACCTCGAAAAAAACAAGTTTACAGTCGTTATAGGCGGAGAACACTCGGTCAGTATTGGCTCTATCAAGGCTCATGCAGAACACTACGCGAATCTTACTGTCTTACAATTAGATGCCCACGCGGATTTAAGAGAAGAATATAATGGTTCAATATATAACCACGCCTGTGTTACGGCCAGAATCAAAGAGTCCTGCCCAGTGGTTCAGGTAGGTATCAGAAGTATGGATTCTACCGAAAAAGAACCTATGGACAAGAACCGCACGTTTTTTGCAAAAGACATCTATAACAACACGGATTGGATTAAAAAGGTCGTCTCCATACTTTCAGATAATGTATATATAACGATAGACCTGGATGTCTTTGACCCGTCTATAATGCCTTCCACCGGCACACCTGAGCCGGGGGGATTGCTGTGGTATGATGTTTTGGAACTACTAAAAGCAGTTTCCAATAAAAATAATGTCGTAGGTTTTGACGTTGTGGAGCTGTGTCCGGATGACAGAAATAAAGCTCCTGACTTTATGGCCGCAAAGCTCATCTATAAATTGCTGAGCTACAAATTCGGAGGCTGAAATGGAAAAGAACGATTTCCTAAAAGACCCTGTAAAGCATATCGACATAAAATCTTTTGATTCTATAAAAATAATCGAAGCTATGAAAGATATGTCTTTTACAGCAAGAGACACAGCAAGAGCAGCAGATATTTTTAATCGAATGATAAGAGACGATGAATGCACAATTATTTTATGTATAGCAGGCAGTACCATCGCCGCAGGGTGCAAGCAGATTTATACCGATATGGTCAGGCACAATATGGTTGATGTGATAGTGGCTACAGGGGCTTCCATCGTTGATATGGATTTTTTCGAGGCCTTAGGTTTTAAACATTATAAAGGCAGCTCATTTGTTGATGACAGAAAGTTAAGAGACCTCTATATCGACAGGATCTATGACACTTTCATTGATGAAGAGCAGTTGCAGATTTGCGACAACACTATAAAGGAAATAGCCGATTCACTCACTCCAGGACCTTATTCTTCAAGGGAATTTATCGAAGAGATGGGAAAGTATCTCATTAATAATGCGGAAAAACCGGATTCTTTAGTGCAGGCAGCATATGAAAATGATGTACCAATATTTTGCCCGGCATTTTCAGATTCGAGTGCGGGTTTCGGCTTAGTAATGCATCAGACCGAAAACGACCAAAGCCATATTTCTATTGATTCGGTAAAGGACTTTAGGGAGCTGACGGAGATTAAAATAAAATCCCCGGTTTCAGGACTATTTATGATTGGAGGCGGGGTGCCAAAGAATTTCGCACAGGATACAGTCGTCTGTGCCGAGGTTCTGGGAAAACCGACAAATATGCATAAATATGCTGTACAGATTACAGTCGCTGACGTCAGAGATGGAGCCTGTTCAAGTTCTACTCTGAAAGAAGCGTCCTCATGGGGCAAGGTTGATACTCTTTACGAACAGATGGTTTATGCAGAGGCCACCTCTGTTTTGCCTTTAATAATCAGCTATGTATATCACGTGCGGGGCTGGGAAGGCAGATGGGAAAGAAAATGGAGTAAGATTTTTGAATAATCATTTTCAGGAAAGAGAAAGGAACATAGATATGACAAGAAGCATACTGACACCCTGCCGAGCCGCTGGCTCGTCGCGGCCGGTTAGATTTCTAACTGTGTTGGCTTGTTCGCTGGCTCTTATGGGTTGTAAGGATGAGCAGGAGAAGAAAAAAGCTCTCACAGAAGCTGCGGAGACCAGAACGTCGCTGGCCAAAGTCAAGGCTGATTTAACCATGGCCAAAAGCCAAATAGCCTATCTAAAGGAGGAGCTGGAAACAGCTAAAGAAGCCCACAATGAGCTTCAAGAGCAAGCCGAGCCACTTGTCGGCGAGCGAGACATTGCGATTGCCGCAGCAGAAAAAGCTCAAGAAAAAATCAAAAACCTGATTGCTCAGTTAAGCGAGCAAGCCGGAAATGAGGGGATGCTTCGAAACGAAATTAAGGAGCTTGAGCTGGTTATCGAGAACCAGGAAAAGACTATTGCAGAACAACAAGTAACCATTGAGGAGCTGCAGAAGATAATCGAACAGCAACAAGGAGCTGTTGAGGAACAGCCGGAAAATGCCGACTTGCCCGAGCACCATTAAAAGTACACCCAGCTTCCTATCGCGGATCGGAGACCGGGTGTAACGCAACGATTTTCACTCTATCGCTGGGAGAGCTGACTTGGCTTCTGTCGAGTATTGCTATAACTCTTCTTTGTGGGCCGTCGACGCCGATACGAACGAGAATATAAGCGGTAAAAACATCACTGCGCACAGTAACAAGATTGCTTATCCGTGAGAAAATCACGTCCCGCTCTTCAAAATCACTAACCGCTCCATCGCCCGGTGTAAGGTCGGGAAATCGGTCTAAATCGAAAGAACTATACAAAGGGTCATAAGCATAATAGCCCATCGCGGGAACCTGCATCAACTCACCGGTACTTTCAAAACCTCCTTCTGTATCTCGATACGCAACTATTGCCTGGGCGATTGCAGGGGACATCCACGGTAGCTGCGCTATTACAAACCATGGGGCAGTATTGACGTTTATCCGGCCTTTTATTCTCGTTTCATATTCTCCCCGGCCAAAGGATGCCGGGTCGATGACCGTCAGATACTGAAAAATATTCGCAAAAGCCGGATTCAGCAAATCAAGGCGAACGACTTCTTCGCCGGGCTCTGACGCAACTCGCATACCAACCATATCGCACGGGTCAGCACTCGGCCCGACCTTAAGGACCCTTGCTATATCACCAACCGTAACAAAAGGACCCACAGAATTTTCAAGATTGTAGTTCCTTCGTCCAGCGCTTAGGCCATTCGCTCCACCCAATGTTTCAGCCGCAGACTGTAAATTCTGATATACTATGTCCCAGTCGTTGTCAGGCCTGCAGTAAGACTGCCTCGTACCTTTAGTAGTATCCCAGTCAAACCAGTTATCTTCGGTTTCTTGTTTGTCAAGATAGATGTCTTCAGCCAATGTTGTCCTCAGAAGATAAATGTCATATCTTTCATTTAAGGCATACGTCAGCGGGTCCACGCTCACAAGATTATATGTAGCCAGCACCAGATTAGGGTCTTCCTTGCCCCCACCGGTCCCCATCAAACCTGCAACACCAAACCCACTCGAAGCGGTAGAGGTGTTGGTTACTACAAATCGGCTGCCGTCCGCTATGCCGTAGCCGGCCAGATTTATTGCGTTCACGACCTGTCCATTTTGCCGGCGGAACTCCAGCCGGAAATTACCTAACGGAATATCCACATCGAACGGATTATACAGCTCAATCGCAAACTCATTACTCGTCGAATTATTTGCATCCGTCCCGCTGATACTGAACGCTATCTCACTGATAAACGGCTGGGCCTCGAAGCCGTAATATGTCCTCTGCCCGACCGGTAAATAAGTTACCTCTGTATCGTTATCACGAAAGTCAACTATATTAGCCGCCAATTGAGCGGCCAATCCATTGGCATCCACAATCACAAAGTTGGGGTCGGCATCCAAAAGACCAGCATATATTGCATCATACAGTAAATTTTTATCCGCCATATTGACATTAATCATCTTTCCATCATTCAGCTTTGAGCCGGCTGGATTAATAATCCGGTCCATATTGTAGGTCGTGGCGATATGCCGATACGCATAATAATTTGGGTCAACGCCACCGTCATCATAGGCCCTTTTGAACCAGGCATCCAGTAGTTCCCCGCCTGATGTTAAAGGGGTGGACAAAGTATTATTTCTGAACTCAACACCCCAATCTTCCAGCTTTGTGTCTATACCGGTATGATTCAAAAGGAACCTGTAACGAAACTCAAGCTCATCAGAAATATCAAAAGGTGTATAAGCCCCGATTGGCTCGCCGTAGCTCCAGATAACATTCTGCTCGTATCTACGCAAATCCAGCGGGTCAACACCAACGCCGTTATTTGTTCTTGCTCTAAGCAGACTCATCTCTTCTGCGGCGGTTGCTGGCGTTCCTCCTCGGCCGGCCAAAGCCATAAGATTTATCTGCATTTGGCTTGAACCGTCGATGTCGAATATAGTTGCGTTAGGGTCGCTCATGTCAAACTTATAAGCCGTATTGACGTTTAACATTGCCCCGTTGTCAACAATTCTGATAGCTGCGTAAATTGGTCTGCCTTTGCCGGAGGTTATATCAGCAAGTTTAATCCACTTTGAATCCCCCACACCATCACCGTCGGCATCGGCATTAGCAGCCAGATTATTGAAATCGGTTATCGCGTCATACTCACCCACAACCTTTGCCTGTATGTTACTGCTATAGCCGGCTAAATATCCTTTATCATCGCTTATCTGCCGCCAGTAATAATCACCGTTCGATTCGTAGGGTTCAAGACTGGCCAGCCATTTATCCTCCGGGCCCGGGTAGTCCTGATATTCGGCTGCTGAGCCGGGGACATCTGAAGCCAATTCCTGCGATATCTTTGCAATGACTGTTTCGACTGCGAAGCACAGCTCTTTATTTTCCGATATGGCCGAGGTTGCTATCTTGTCAATACGGGTAATCATTAGAAACAGCACTCCTACGATAGCCAGCAGGCTGGTCAAGACCACCGCCAGGATAAGGGCCGAGCCGACAGAAGGCGAGACACGACAAATTTTCCTGTCGCTCCTGTTAGACCATACGTCATTCCCACGCAAGCCTGTCCTCGACCCCGATCGGGGGCGGGAATCCACTATGTTACTATTTTTCTGGATTCCTGTTTTCACAGAGCCTGCCCCTTGCCGGACAAGGGGAATGACGTTTTTTTTGTATATCACTTTCATTCTTGTCAAATTACTTGTCTAAATAAACAATGTGAGTAAAAGTCATGCCGTTTTTTATAATGCCTTTGGAATCGTATAATGTGAAAGTGAATTTAAGAGCCCGCCCAAGCCCCGGGATGGTGTTAAAATTCGCCTCATCTATCTGGCCTCGATAATTGAGGTTATTCATATTTATGAGACCATAAGGCGGATAGGGATACAGCACCCCGGGTACATTAACACCATTTGGGTCATTTAAGAAGAAATGTGTATCTGACAAATCCCCGTCACCATCGGGGTCAACCTCCGGTATCCATCGCTGCTGTGCATCATACCAGCCCTGAATCTTGAACTCCCCCACACCTTCACACAAAAGCATATGAATTGAATTCGCGTCCGAAGGTTCGACCGTTACTCCCCTGATTGCTTCGCTGACATTACTGGTGTCAACCGTAATATCACTCATGACAGAGAGCATATTCATCTTGTTATCCCACGAAATCTCCTTCCAGCCTTCTAAAGATATTTTGTCATACTCATATTGGTTGTTCCACTCAAACCATTGAGTATCACTGAGGTTGTTAAAGTCCGGAAAATCAGCAAGGCTTGGGTCCGCCGTTAATATATGCAGGCTTCTCGCAAGCACTCGCTTGGTTCTGTCCTGCCCCGGCGCCCTGACATTGCCCTTCCTGGCAATCATATAACAGATTCTTGCAACGTTGCCGCGAACCATCGGATTAACCTTATAAGATTGGAAATCCCCATCCGCAAAAAACATTAACCGGTCAAATCTCTCATATCCGTCAAGGTCATTATCCTTATAATCAGCAGTAGTAGGCACCGGCTTGGCCACCCATACTACGAAAATTTCCCCATTTTTCCTGAGGCCTTTGAAGTCGGTGTTGAGCTGGTTGGTAATGGCCCGCAGCTTCTGCATAATTTCGGCGTTCGCGATTGCGGTGCGATAAGCTCCAATGCTGACTTTGAAAATCACACTCACAAACGACAGAATTACAGCCAAAATCCCAATAGCCACCAAAAGCTCGATTAGAGTAAAGGCTTTATTAGTTCGTGATTTGTAATTCATAGTTAACAGAAACAGTTAATCTTCACTCATCAATATCACATGTCCACCTACGGTGGAATCTCTTCTTTAATCTGTGTAATCCGTATTCAAAATCTGTGTAATCTGCGGTTAAAATCTAATTACTTTCTGATATATCGCTATGCAGGGGTATCTGCCGCCGCCGACGGGTGGCGGAACCACCCACACCGAATCGCTCAGGCCAACCTGCCAAAGCCTGTCGAGCACGATTATGTTAGGAGCATCAGCATCGCGCTGCAGGACTCGATAAAGCCGGCCTGTCTGGTTATCCGCTATCGTACAACCGCCATTGATGAACGTTTGCTCACCCGCCACGTTTATCATGAGCTTATTTTCGTTACCGGCCCCGGGAACAATTGAAACACCAAGCTTAACCGGAACAGGCCTTTGGGCACCGCCCGGATACGTGCTTCTGTTACCGACTTTTCTGCTGACAAAAACTGTTACCTGCACAAGCCGGTTAGTCGGGGTAGAATCCACTTGCCTGCACAACGCAGACCAGTAATACTGCTTCTGGGCCAGGGTCTTTGTTGAAGGATATGCAAACTCGTCAGCGGCGATTGTGTTTAACACTTCAAACGGTGTCAGTTCGTCGGCCAACAGATTCGGGTCCGTTAAATTAAAGCCGTGCAACCTGATTTTTGCAAAGGCCTCGTCGGCTGCTACCGCCGCCGTGGTTCGCTCAGTAGCAATGGTCGCAAAATAAATACCGGTGAGGAATGTGCCGCTTATGAAAATCATCCCGATGGCGAGCGTGCCAACAGCTAACAAAACCTCAGTAAGGGAAAAACCAGAATTTTTTAGTTCATTGTTCATTGGCCAGCTTGTTTTTCAATCCGTCGAGATTATCGTCCCCGTGTATGGATTTATATAGACCAGTTCCAGACTACTTAAATAGTTGAACCTTTCCGTCGGGCCTAATTTATTAAACCGGATTTTGTCATAGATAACGAACCTGTTTCGGCTCGATTCAGCCCCCAAACCCAGCTCAGCATAGTCATCCTGAATGAACATACCCACCCCGTAATTTGTTATATTATCAGGGGAATTGAAGATACCATCCATCGCGACTTTACCGGAGAGGCCATTATTTGGCTGGTAAATTCCATCTCTGTTTCTCATGCGAACATCGCGCATTATCAGGTTGCCGCTCGGCGAGAAAACAATCGAAAAACTGGACGTGTCCGTAAGGTATTTATTCTTTCGGCCCGGCCCGAAATTCTGCGGATTCGTATCATCAAGGTAGGCCACTTTAATCAGCTCATCGAGGAGGTCTTCCGCATCGGTCCAATGTGTACCGTGGTTGATTCTGACCATCAAGTCCATTACTCCCACACTCTCAGGCAGCTTTATTGGCTTTAGACTTTCAACCGCCCGAAAACCGGGGTTTAAACCTGTTTTTTCAAAATCGTGCACTATAAAGACCATATATTGGTTGCCGGCCAAATCCTGCTGGAACCGTATGCCGGCGTAGTGTTGTTCTTTTGCAGCGATAGCGCGGGCGCTGGACAACGCGGCGCTTATCATACTCTTGCCACCGCTTTGAGACTCGAATGATTCACGAATCACACGCATAACCGGCAATCCAAGAGCGACGAGCAGCGATATGGTTGCGATAACAACCACCATTTCTGTCAACGTAAGACCGGATTTAGTTCGTAGTTTATGGTTCATATCATTGTTATTGCGAGCTCGGCAAAACCAAGCGAAGCAATCTCAACTTCTTACTTCAATATTCCT
>CAZLIO010000020.1:14687-16873 GCA_964559025.1 uncultured Pirellulales bacterium
GTGCCGAAGATTTTATCCGGCCCGGCCGATACCAGCTCCGGGAAATTGTCACCGGGAACATATCTGTAATCCAGCGCCATCCCCCACGGGTCATATATCTCCGCCGGCGTCTCAGCAGCTCCGTATTCGTTCTTTAGCAAGGAATTGGTGATTTTTCCCAATATCTTCCGGGACTCCGGTATCAAGCTTAGCTCGTTATAAAGATATTCCGAATGCACGAGCACGTTTGTAAAATTCTTTTCAGGCTGTTCGGGAAATTTACCTGTGTATTCGTGATATTCCTGCAGTGCGCTTTCCAGCAGCGCAAAAGTACTTTCGAGGCACCTTTCTTTGGATTGATTATCGATACGAGAGGCGATGCCGATTACCATTGAAGCCAGCAGTGCGATTATAGATACCACAACCAGTATCTCGACAAGAGTTACGCCATGCTTGTATTTGTAACTTTTCATAGCTTTAGCTTGCTCAATCAAAATCTTCTATGTCACCCTGAGCCCTTCGCTTCGCTCAAGGGTAAACTCCGCGAAGGGTCTCTTGCTAAAATAGCGAAATTCTTCCCCTTCGGCCCTTCGGCTATGCTCAGGGCAAGCTTTATTTCGCTCAGGGCTAAAGGCTCTCTTCGCTCAGAATGACAAGACACTACAGCGAGCAATTTATTATGGGGGGCTTAATTTCCAAAGTTGCGAATGTCGTCGCTTGTCCCGTAAAGACCATCGGCCCCCGCTGAAATCAATATGTAAGAATCAGGCCTGTAAGGCCAGGGTCTGGCGCTTATCTTCGGGTCTCTGATATAATCATAGAAATATTGAAACTGACCGGCAGGCCTGGATAAGGGTTGCTCCTTGTTGTCTGTCTGCTGTTTTATCTGAATAAGTACGTCGTTGTCCTGAGCATTGTAAATTTCACGTATTGTTTTGGCGGAAGTGTTTGCCCTGTAGTAAAGAATTGGCGCCCCCGCCCTGACCGTTTTGCCGTTAGATAACATTATTTTCTTTTCGCCGAAGACATCGCAAAGTACAAAAGTATTCGGCGCCAGAGGCCTGGTATCAAAAAACAAGCCGGGGTTAAGAATTGAGATGTTACCTAATCTAAAAGCATCGAAGGTGGCGAGCTCCAGATAAGGACCTCTTCTCTGGTCAAAAAAAATGGGATTGTTGGCATCGTATATGAACTCTCCATCGTCATTGCGCCCATTAGACCTGAAATCCGATTTCGGATGAAATCCTAACAGGTCCCAGCCAACAAGGGCTTCGGCGAGCTTCTGTGCGCCACAGTAATCACTCCCCGGCGCCGGCGGTAATGGCCAGTCAGAACGAGGATAGTCACCATAGTCGTTCTTAAAGGCCGTTAGAGCCAGCTCGATTGTCGCAAACTGGGCCTTTTGTTTTGTCTCTTTTGCCGTATTGCGCACCATACTTAAAGCAGGGATAAGAAGCCCAACCATCAATGCAATTATCCCAAGAGCCGCTAACAACTCAACAATTGTAAATCCTGTCCTTTTTCGCCTCACAGTTATTCCCTCTTTTTATATGCCTATGAAACTAATCAAAAACACAATAATATTCGCCCCTTTTGTTATCCGGAGCGGAAATAGCCTTTAGCCTTGAGCGAAATAAAGCTTGCCCTGAGCCCGTTCGGCTACGCTCAGGGTAAACTCCGCTGAAGGGTCGAAGGGGGAGAATCTTCATGTAATTCAAAACTAAACACTCAAACTTCCACCTCCCCGAAGCCGTCATTCTCTGTATTTCCACTCAAAATTGCATATGTCGTCAGCAGTACCGTACTCGCCATCATAGCCTGCAGAGAGAAGTATGTAAGAGTCAGACCTATAAGGTCGGCGCATCATGGTAATCTTATCGTTCCTTGTATTTCTGTAGAATCTTGCAGGCTCTGAAAGACTATGCGTCGTAGCTTTACCTGCTTCTTCCCACGGCTTGCCGAGATTAACCAGAGCGTGATTGTCCCAGTAATTGTAGATATTACCCATATTGTCCTGAGGTGTTGGCGCGGTGTTGGGGTCATGCAGGTTATTAGACGTCTCCGCCTTGTAGTAAAGTATGGGCATACCAGTCTTTTCCCCTGTTCGCATCTGACGTGTATATACATCACATAAAACAAAACTGTTTTCCTGGAAAGGAGCTGTCTGACCAGTGCTGTATATTTTTGCCAGCATGTAAGCGTTAGCA
>CAZLIO010000021.1:0-16315 GCA_964559025.1 uncultured Pirellulales bacterium
AGGTTATCTATAAGCAGGTAGGCAAATGAAAATCAAGTACGTCCAACTGGAAAGTGAAGCGTTTTTGACAGATTTAGATTACATCGTGATGTCTCATGCCGAAAGAAGTGTATATTGCACCTTGATCTTTTATCTTACTTCCAACAATGGTAAATGCGAATATAAACCATCAGCCCTAAGCAAACTTTGCCATTGCGAAAATGTCGAGGAATTAGAAGAAATCTGGCAGGGCATTTCAAAAAAGTTTCAGACACGCAACGGCGTGATTAAACATAAACGTGTAACAAAAGAATTAAGAAGGGCAAAACAATTCGTACAACGTCAGCGCAAGGCAGGACTTGCAAGTGCGAGAAAAAGGCAGCAACGGCTTAGCCACGGTTCAACCGATGTTACATCGCCGCTTCAACCAACGAAAACGAAAGGAAACGTAAACGAAGAAGAAAAGAGGGTTAATACGAATACGTATACGAAAGAGCAATCTCTTTCATCTTCGAATTCGCTTCGAGCACTTTCTTTCAACGAGGCCCTGATAAGCATTATCAAGCCCCGCAATCAATCCGACCGCACCTGCTTTCGCAATATTACAAACTGGCTTATGGCCGGCTGTGCGAGAGGCCATTTCAACAATGAGATTTTTGCCAGGGTTCTGGACTATGCCAGAGAGGCAAGCACCGGCCGAAATCCCGCCGCCGTCTTTATAACCCTGCTCAAAAAGGAGTTAGGCTACAGACTGGGGAAATGAAATAATTATGCAGTGGGGCTTCAGCCCACCAATTTGAATCAAGGTACTTAGATAGTGAACCATCTTACTAAACGGCGTTTTGCATCGTCTAATCTGTCTCTTTTTTGCCGGACGTTTATTCCGGGGTAAAAGCTCGATGCCTCGAGGACATATCGCCACCCGGGTTTGTCAATAGAAGAGAACTTACTGCCGACTATAGATTGGGCTCTTTGGATTATCCCTGAATCTCTATGCCGAGATAAAAACTTTTGGCCTTCATCGTAATCAGTTTTGTTTGTCAACATTATTGCTATGTATATGTCCAGTGCATGTGCCTGAGCTCGTTCTGAATCTTGTCTTTGGCTTTCGCCCCGATCGTTAAATGCAAAGAGCTTCAGAATCAGGGAATTTGTCGGTGAAGGTACTTGAACTTCGAGATTACTTTTCTTATCGTTGTCAGGCAGGAATGGCAGTAAAGATACAGTTCTTAAATCCTCTTCAATAAAACAGGCTTCGTTGGTAATATGGCCGTGTAGTTTTGAGCTGACAAATTTAATCCTGAATCCATCAGTTTTGAATCCTTCAATAGGCGGAGCCAGGATATCAAGATACTGGTCCTGATTTTTCTTGAAATGAAGGTATTCGCGACCCTCGCGAACAATGTATCTTAATTCACCGGTAATTATCTCAGCGATGGCCCTGCATCAGACTTTTTCAATGACTTGTGTCTTTGTGAGAATCAAATCTATATCATTAGTGGTTCGAATCAATCCTTGTGCCTCACCTTCGCATTCGTGAAAGCACAGATAGATGCCCAATCCCCCACAGATGACGGGCTTTAGTCCAATTCTGTTGAAAGACTCTGCCAGGTCGGCCAATTGTTGAAATATTCCTTTATCCACTGATATCAGCCTTTTCTAAAATACGCCGCTTTAGTTGTTCGGCAATCTTTGGGCCTCTTGGTGTATCGACCATCATCTCAAGAAATAATTCTATGTCATCGACAACAACATCACGATTGTACATAGGCAAAGGAACATTAAACCAAACACCAGGATTCTTAACCTCTGTTATGCTAACGTTACCAAATTCAGCATCAGGGGTAATTCTAATCCAATTTTGCTTAGCGGCCATTCTCACTTGTTCTATGTCTTTTACGAGTATCGTTATTTGGTCTGTAAGTGCAAGGCCTTTTATTTGCGCTGCATAGAATCCGCAAGCTACATAAACTAATTGTTTCTGGTAGAAATCAAAAAACAGTTTTTTAGTGCTCTCAGTTGCGAACCTGTATGTTTCCCTCGACTTTCGTTCTGTGGAATTAGTGTAGCCTTCTGTAAGTTTCTCAAGAAGCCTTTCTCGATTGGTCACAGATATGAGTGACCTGCTTCTATTTACCAAGAGTTCCTCCTCAAGAGACTTCAGAACTTTTGACACAGTTGACTTTGTTATGTTAGCATTTCGCTTATTGATAAAGTCAACCACTTCATACAAAGATGTGAAACCTTCCGGTTTTAAGAGCAAGGCCCTGCTTACAAGGGAAGATGTCCCCTGGAAGATTTTTTTAATAGGTGCCGTATCGGGGAAACGATTCCTCTGGCCTGTACGTTCAATATATATTTGATTTGAAACTCTAATTGACATATTACCGGATATGTCCATCCACGAAATACCTTTATCTGCCAAAATCTGGCCCTGTCTCTTGCCAATATAGGGAGCTATTACCACAGGTATTATATTTGGTTTGCTTGCTTTACTCATATAATCAGCAAGTTGTCGGGACTTCTCAAGAACATTCTTTGGGGTGGGCACAGGTGCAATCTCCACTAAGGCTTCAAATGATGGTCCATCCTGAATCGAGAAATCTATGATTGCATCAGCACGATAGCCCTCTGTCAAAGGAACCTGCTCTTCAAGGCGATTTATTGTAAGGGGAGCAAATTGGTCGCCTGCTCTTTGTAAATATTGAATTATTTCCCTTTCTGTTACTCTCATAGTTGTTTTTCCTAAATATGACTATTTTCCTATATAGGATATATCGTAATTTTAGGAAATTGTCAACAATATATTTTCCTGTTTAAAGACAATTTCCTAAATAGGAAATTACTTAAAATCAGGAAAATAGTTCATTTTAACTTAAATCATTTAAATAACAAGATTAAGCCACTCTAACTGCTTGCCACAAGGCTGTCTAAGAAATTTCAATCAAAACCGCTGATACCTGTGAGCAAAAACCGGAATTTTTGAAATTTTTTTTACTCATTTCTACATAAGTACTTAGGTGGATTGGCCACCTGAAAAATTCGTCAAATTTCGTATCAAATACGCAGATAGCTCTAATTATAGGGGGAGGGCTAAACAATTTAATAGTTGCTATTGACTATTTGTCGGAGTATTCAATCTGTGTACCCAGGAAGCAAAAAATGAAAGAGTGCTCTGTTTGCAGGAAGGTGCAAATTGTCCCGGGCTGTTTTGATGATTACAAGCAGCTTGCACATTATCACTACCGCGATAGTCGGCTGGGGCCTTTCGAGCGCATCTTTGCTTTGAAACCGCGAGGGGGGACGCTACATACAAAAGCCGTGGGGATTATCGTTTACTCCATGCCTGTCCCGGGGCTGGAGCTTCGAAATGTTGCTACGGATAATTTCTTTGTCGGCTTCGACAGGAGCACACAGTTGGCACTTATTAACAAGAACATTCGCTGTATCAGCAGAGTCGTTATCGAGCCCAGGTTCCGTGGGCTGGGTTTAGCAAGCCGATTAGTGCGACAGACTATGCCAAAAATGAATGTGCCTATCATCGAGGCGATGGCGGTGATGGGAATAATCAATCCGTTCTTTGAGAAAGCGGGAATGAGAGCTTACACAGCGAAGCTGCCCGCGAGATGTGTACAACTCGTCGAAGCATTCAGTATGGTTGGGATAGAAGACCCAGAGCTTATCGACCCAGAAAAAGTACAGCGAAAGCTTGCTGGATTAGGCGATGCCCAGGCCGAGTTCATTGAACGCCAAATCAAGTGTTTTTTGCAAAGCTATGGCGGTCATCGCAATGACCAACCCGCCCTAAAGCGAACAAGGTATATATTGAGCAAGCTTACCGCTAAACCTGTCTATTACATCTGGTTCGATCCGAAATTCGATGTCGAAATCTCGATGCCGGATGTTCGTCGACAATCAAGAAAAGAGAATCGGTAATGCGAGAAACGAGATTCGAGAATCGAGTATCAAGGATAGCACTCGATAAGCTCGTTGCTCATCCGGACAACCCTAACCGAATGAGCAAGACCAACTTTGCAAAGCTGGTTCGCAATATAGAGCGGACCGGCCGTTATGAGCCATTAGTAGTTCGGCCCTGCCCTTCGTCTTCGCGCAGGACAGGTCCACAGAAAAATTCTCATTCTTGCTCAAGCAGGAATCCGGATGACGACAGAATATCGTGTTTTCAAATAATCAACGGTCATCATCGCTGGCAGGCTTTGCGAGAGCTTGGCTACAAAACCGCTGATGCAATAGTCTGGGACATCGACGACCAGAACGCAGACATACTGCTCGCCACGCTCAACCGTCTTGGCGGCTCGGACATCCTTGAGAAGAAACTGGCACTGCTGAAACGGCTGAACCAGCGAATGGAAGTCGGCAAGCTCGCAAAACTCCTGCCGCTCCGAGCAGGCCAGATTGAACGTCTCACCGAATTGAAGATTTCCGATTGCCGAACGGCGATTGAAAATCACAAATTGAAAATCCTAAATCCGCTGGTGTTCTTCGTAAACGGCGAGCAGCAGAAAACTATCGAGAACGCACTATCACTTGCACCAGTCCAGCACAAATTGCCGTCGGGCGAAAGACCCATGGCTGCACATGACGCCAAGGGCGCCGGATTGGGTTCAATTGGTGCTGGAAAAGCAGCAAAAAATGCAGCGGCTCTTACATATATAGCCCAACAGTTTCTAAACTTAAAACTTGAAACAAAGCCACAAAATAACTATTGACAATTGAGAATTGATTATTGACAATTGACTATTGAAAAAGAAGTTGGCATTTGGAATCAAATTCGTCCTTCGTTCCCCTTCTTGCTTTCGCAAGAAAGCAGGGGGGACTATGGAGAATGGATGGTAAATAGAAAATAGTCAATATAACGAGGTTGCGCAATGGCAAAGAAAAAGAAGCTCATCAAGGGCCCGTGGTCATGGACGAAGGATGATATTAGGCTGCTTAAAAAACTATATCCGCACGGAAACACAAAGAAGATAGCTGAGCGGCTTAATCGGCCTTTGACAGCGGTCAGACAAAAAGCGTACGATATCGGGATTAAAACCGATGTGTACCAATATTGGTTAAAGGAGGATATAAAGCTGCTCGAAAAACTTTACCCGAATACAATAACGCAGGAGTTGGCCAAGCGACTTAGGCGGTCTGCCGGTTCTGTAAAAACCAAAGCACGACAACTGGGCCTAAGAAAAACAAACAGCTATCTCAAAGCCATCAAATCTCGTCCTCGCAAGCGACGCAAGAAAAAATCCTGAAGTGCACTGTAGTTAATTGGTGAGTAGTTAATTCGTTGATTCTGTAAACTTTCTTTATCCTATACTTTACTCACTAATTAAAAACTCGTTGCTCGCACCCAATATAGGTGGAGTTCCTCGTCTAAACAGTTTACGATCGACAAGCCCAAACCATTCGAGGTGACCGAGCCGTCTGTATCAGAGAAGGGAGATAAGGAACAGATGCCAGAGGAAAAGCAATTGAGTAAAAAACAGCTTGCCGTGATAGAAGACTTATTCGCCGGCGAGCTCGACGAGCAGGCAATCCTGGACAAGCACAACGTAGACAGACAACTATATAGCAAGTGGCAGAATGACGATGATTTTACCAAGCAGTTCGAGAAGCGCATCGCCGATGCTTATCGTCAAAGTGCAGTTTTGATTGCACGCTATGCTCCCTTGGCGGCGGCAAAGCTGATCCAGCTTACGGAATCCGATAAAGCCGAGACCGCTCGCAAAGCCTGTCTGGATATAATTTCTATGCCAATACTCACAGCCAACAGGAAAACTCAGCAATTAAGTGAGGAATCCCGCCTTGCGGGAACACAAGTCCTACCCACCGATACTCAGCACCTTACCGAGCAAACTGCTGGCAGATTATTAGCCGTCCTGGCAGAAGAAAAAAACGACTAATAAACTGAAATTGTGGACGACTTGCAGACCTTATTATACTTTTTGGCCAAAAAGTATAATAAGAATTCGCAAGTGAAATAAAAATGTAATAAGATAACTTCGTAAGATATCTTTTATTGAGGAGCGAACAGATATGACTATTTCCAATTGCACACGCCGCAATTTCCTAAAAGCTATGGGTGCAACTACAGCATCACTGGCAATCTCCAGTTGTGCGCTGGCCGGAGAGCGAACAGCTCACAGGCCAAACATACTTATGATTCTTGTCGATGACCTCGGCTACGGCGACCTGTCGAGCTACGGCGCAAAAGATATGAAAACGCCCAACATTGACAAGCTTGTCGCATCCGGTATGCGGTTCAACAACTTTTACGCCAACTGTCCTGTCTGCTCGCCTACACGTGCATCACTGTTGAGCGGCCGATACCCTGACCTTGTCGGAGTCCCGGGCGTCATCCGAACACACCTGACAAACAACTGGGGCTATATGGCTCCGCAGGCGGTACTGCTGCCCAAGTTGCTCTCTCGAGCCGGATATCACACAGCGATCGTCGGCAAATGGCACCTCGGACTTGCCTCACCCGATACCCCCACCGAGCGGGGCTTCGACCACTTCCATGGATTCCTCGGCGATATGATGGACGACTACTACAACCATCGTCGCCACGGCAATAACTATATGCGGCTCAACAACAAGGAAATCGACCCGAAAGGACACGCTACCGATTTGTTCACACAATGGGCTATTGATTATATTCGTTCACGCTCCAGCTCGACTCAACCGTTCTTTTTGTACCTTGCCTATAACGCACCGCACACGCCAATCCAGCCGCCGGCTGACTGGCTCCAGCGCATCAGGGACCGCCAACCCAACATTAGTAACGAACGCGCAAAGCTCGTTGCACTAATCGAACATCTCGACGACGGCATCGGCAAAGTAATTACCGCTCTCAAACAGTCTGGCCTAAATAACAACACCCTGGTTATTTTCACTTCCGACAACGGCGGCCAGCTTGATGTTGGAGCTAACAACGGGCCTCTAAGAGCAGGAAAGCAGGATATGTACGAAGGCGGTATCCGAGTGCCGATGTGCGCCGTCTGGCCGAACAGAATATCACCCGGCTCACAAAGTAATCGCGTCGCCCTCACTATGGACCTGTTTCCGACTATCTGCGAGGCAGCGGACGCTCATATAGCTCACAAGATTGATGGCCGAAGCATCTTGCCGACGTTGCTCGGTAAGGACCAGCCTGCCGAAGACCGGTTCCTGTTCTGGGTGCGTCGTGAAGGAGGCAATTATGGCGGACGAGCCTATTACGCTGCACGATATGGCGATTACAAGCTCGTCCAGAACAGTCCCTTTGAACCGCTGCAGCTTTATGACCTCAAGGACGACCCCCAGGAGCAGCATCCGCTGGACAAAAAGCACGAAATGTATCGGAAACTCTTTACCGCTTTGCGCAACCATATTATTGAAGCAGGCGCTGTACCCTGGCAGAAGTATCCAGTCGAACTAAATGGCTCTTAGCAATACTGATAAGTGAATATTGGGTTTTAAACTGTAATCCCGCGATCTTCGCTGCGCTCAAAAGGTTAACTCCATAAAGCATCTGACCGATAAACAATGCTGTACGTACAATGGTGTCGTTAATACAGGAGAGAACGTTAAAAATGAAAAATAGTATCTCTATTTTCAGCACGCTGATATTTATAACTCTATTGCTGTCGTTGGCCTCGTTAGCCGGGGCACAGACCATCCTTATCGAAGCTGAGGGCTTTGAGAACCTCGGCGGCTGGGTGATTGACCAGCAGTTTATGGACCAGATGGGCTCACCGTACCTTTTGGCTCACGGCTTAGGTCGGCCGGTCAAAGATGCCACAACGGCGGTATCGTTCCCGGCAGCCGGGACCTATCGCGTATGGGTGCGCACTCGCGATTGGGTAGCACCCTGGAAGGCACCGGGCGCACCGGGCAGATTTCAACTGCTCGTCAATGGTGTACCGCTCAAAACCATCTTTGGTACTGAGGGGCCAGACTGGCACTGGCAAGCCGGCGGGACTGTCCAGATAAGCAATGGGCAAACCACTATTACGCTGCACGATTTGACCGGTTTTGAGGGCCGATGCGATGCGATTGTCTTCACTACCGATACCGGCTTTACCCCGCCAAATGACGGTGAACAAATAGCCACCTTTCGCAGAAAGGCACTCGGCTTACCTGATGAGCCGCAGGTCGCCGGCAATTTCGACCTGGTTGTGGTCGGTGGTGGAATAGCAGGAACCTGCACAGCCGTCTCGGCGGCAAGGCTCGGCCTGCAGGTAGCGCTGATACAGAACCGTCCCGTACTCGGTGGTAATAACAGCTCGGAGGTCCGAGTCCATCTCGGAGGCGAGATTAACCTTCCGCCTTATCCGGCCATAGGCAACATCGTAAGGGAGCTCGACTCCGGATACCAGGGAAATGCAAGGTCGGCTTCGTTCTATGACGACGACAGGAAGATGAGCGTCGTACAGGCAGAGAAAAATATTCATCTGTTTGTCAATATGCATGCGTTTAAGGTTCAGACCCAGGGCGATAGCATCGTTGCGGTCATCGCCAAACACATTATAGACGGCAGCCAATTACGTTTCCACGCCCCTCTGTTCGCAGATTGCACCGGCGATGGTACTATCGGCTATCTGGCCGGCGCCGATTATCGTATGGGACGCGAAGGCAGGAACCAGACCGGCGAATCTATGGCGCCGGAAAAGCCCGACAAGATGACTATGGGCACATCTGTAATGTGGTATTCGGCACAAAACAAAAAGCCAACAAGATTTCCGGATTGCCCCTGGGCTCTGCAGTTCAACGAGGAAAGTTGCCAGAATGCCACCAGAGGCGAATGGAACTGGGAAACCGGACTAAACCGGGACCAGATTACCGAATTTGAGTATATCCGCGATTACTCTTTCCGGGCCATTTATGGCAACTGGGCATTTCAGAAAAACCACAGTCGTAATAAAGACAAATATGACAAACTAAAACTCGACTGGGTGGCATACATCGGTGGCAAACGCGAATCCCGCCGGCTGCTCGGCGATTGTATCTTGCAACAGCAGGACATCCAGAAACGAAAAAGATTCCCTGATTCCTTTGTAACCAGCACCTGGTCGATAGACCTGCACTACCCTGAACCGAAAAACTCCAAATATTTCCCGGGCGAAGAATTCCGTGCCATCTGCACGCAACCAAAAATCAAGCCGTATCCGATACCGTACCGCTGCCTGTATTCACGCAATATTCGGAATCTGATCATGGCCGGTCGATGCATCAGCGTTACCCACGTGGCGTTAGGTACGGTCCGCGTGATGCGAACCTGCGGTATGATGGGCGAGCTTATCGGTATGGCTGCCTCGTTGTGTAAAAAGTACGACACTGACCCGCGCGGCGTTTACCAGAACCACTTATCCAGGCTCAAACAATTAGCAAGACGTGGTGTCGGAAAGCTCAACGAAACAAACGATGAAGCTTTTGAGCAGGCCGCAGAAAACGGCCGGCTCGCCAATGAAGGTTTTGTTCGCTGCCGAAATTTCGTCAAGGGCTGGCTCCAGCACGCCGACCCTAAAACCCTCCTTATTCCCAGAAATTTAGATCGGGACAAGGACATCTGGAACGCCGAGGACAGCGCCGCAGACAATTATCCTTTTATGGTGCTTACAGCAGCCCTCACCGACCCATCTCTTTTCCAAGGCCGAATGCTCGATATGCTTCGTGCCGAAACCATACTTACATCACGTATCGACAACCTGCCCGATACATACTCTTTTTCCAAGGAGGACTTCCAGTATCAACAGCCGGATATGGCTCGTATCATCTTTGGCTCTTCGGAGTATATAAAAGATGGCCTGCTGCCGCTCACCGAATGGCTCGGTCCAAGCCCCTGGTCCAAACGTATGCTAAACATACTTGATGACTTGTGGAAGTATGCATCTGTTGAAACAAGTTACGGGAAAATCCCCTCTCGAAGACAAGAAATCAACGGCGAAATGCTACAGACCTTATCCCGAATCTACTGGATGACAGGTGAAAAGAAATATCTATATTGGGCCATCCGCCTTGGGGACTATTATTTATTGGATATACACCACCCAACAAAGAACGAAAGTGACCTCAGGCTGCGCGACCACGGCTGTGAAATTGTCTCGGGACTTTGCGAGCTGTACGCGACGGTCAACTTTGCAATGCCCGCCAGAAAGCGAGCATATCAAAAACCCATTCATGAAATGCTCGACCGCATTCTTCAGGTCGGCCGAAACGAGCACGGACTGTTCTACAACTCCATTAATCCCAAAACAGATTGGCACGATAAAGGTCTGACCGACACCTGGGGTTATAATCTCAACGGTTTTTATACAGTGTATCTTATAGACAAGACCGAGGCCTACCGCCAGGCTGTTCGCAAAGTACTTATCAATCTGAATAACTATTACAGTTCCAGGAATTATAAGTGGGGTGGTTCTGACGACTACGCGGATTCCATTGAAAGCGCCATTAACCTTTACAATCGTGAGCCTATTGCCCCGGCCGCTCAATGGATGGACAGCGAAATAAGGGTTATGTGGAACATACAAAAACACGATGGCATCATTGAAGGTTGGCACGGTGACGGTAACTTCGCCAGAACTACGATTATGTACTGTCTCTGGAAAACAAAAGGCCTGACTATCAGTCCCTGGCGGGATGATGTCATTTTGGGAGCCGTTAAAGACGGCGATGCTCTCAAAATAAGTATCAGCGCCAAGAGAGACTGGAAAGGGAAAATTATCTTTGACAGCCCGCGTCATCAAACGATTATGAACATGCCCCTTGACTGGCCGAGAATCAATCAGTTTCCCGAATGGTTTACCGCAAAAACCGAAAAAAGCTATGCCGTTCAGGACTTGATATACAATTCGAAAAAAATATATACAGGAAAACAATTACAGCAGGGTCTTACAATACATCTGGAACCTCGCACCGAACGCCACCTGCTTGTGCAGACTTCGGCGAGCTCAGTCGAGCCGTAACCAAAGCGAAAGTGCAAATATACTCATGGGGTAAAGGGATATTTATGCACGTGTCTTTTGTGCTCTGCCTGTAACCGACAATTCAAATCAGGGGGAATATAGTGATAGAATCAACTTTTTCAAAAATTTCTAATAATATCGAAAAGGCGACTCCCGTTTACGCTGAGCTTAGTCAAACTCGGCCGGGCACAAAGCGAGACCTTAAAAATTACGTCAAGGTCTTTCTCGGCATAGATGTCCCCCACAAGAAAATCTGCCCGGAGCACAATAGCCCAATGGATTATCTCTGGCACAGCTTCTCCGCTGACTTCACTGGCCAGGCAAAAGCTAATGCCGATGCAGTAATCTGGGCCAACCGTGCCGGCGGCAAAACCGAATTAGCCGCTGTTGCTACGCTTCTGGATTGTATTTTTAAACCAGGCTGTCAGGTCAGAATACTCGGCGGCTCTGGTGAGCAGGCTGGCAGGATGTACGAATACCTGACAGGTTTTCTGCACAATGGCTTTGAGCAGTTTTTGGCCGGCCCCGTTCTCAAAGCAAGGTGCCGTTTTAACAATGGTTCGGCAGTTGAAGTCCTCACGCAGTCGGCAACCAGTGTCCGCGGCCAGCACATTCAAAAACTCCGTTGTGACGAGCTTGAGCTTTTCGATGAGGATGTTTTCGCTGCCGCCAAATTCACCACACAAAGCACCGCGAACCTTACAGCAGCTATGGAGCTAATCAGCACAATGCATCGGCCTTACGGCTTAATGCAAAAAGTAGTGTCCTCTGCGCCGAAGTTCGGCACGCCAATCTTCAAATGGTGTATATGGGAAGTGATTGAAAACTGCACTGACAGAAGCTGCTCACAGTGTCCTTTATTGGATGACTGTCAGGGCAAGGCTAAAAAAGCAAATGGTTATCTGAAAATCGATGATTGCATAACACAGATGCGCCGCGCCAGCAGGGCCGGATGGGAGGCCGAGATGCTCTGCAAAAGACCTTCGCGAGAAAATGTGGTCTTTGGCCAGTTCGACACGAACATACATGTTCAACCTGTTGATTATGACCCAAATCTTCCGCTTTACCGTGCACTTGATTTTGGGTTTGTAAACCCCTTTGTGT
Source organism: uncultured Pirellulales bacterium (assembly GCA_964559025.1). Lineage (GTDB taxonomy): Bacteria > Planctomycetota > Phycisphaerae > Sedimentisphaerales > Anaerobacaceae > NIOZ-UU13. The sequence continues at coordinate 12,045 of CAZLIO010000021.1, forward strand.
GTTTGTGGATTCAGGTAGAGGACGCTGGCGTCGTACGCGTAATAGATGAGTATGTCCGCAGCAGGGCAACCATTGATGTGCACGCCGATGAAATTAAAAGCCGAACGCCGGTTTCCGAAGAGCAGGTGGCGGCTACATTTTGCGACCCGGCGGGCGCCGGTGTAAATGACGTTACCGGCACAAGCGTCGTTCGGGAGCTGCGGACGATGGGAATAATGGTGCGATTCAGACGAAGTGGGATTCTGGAGGGCATTGAGCTTATCCGCCGGGCGATCCGCTCCGGCGATGGCAAAAGCACGCTTCTAATCTCGACGAGGTGCCCGCGATTGATAGAGGCGATTGAGTGCTATCACTATTCACAGTCCGGCAGCACCGATAGCGAACTACCCTTAAAAGACGGCCTATACGACCACCCAATCGACGCCCTGCGATACTTCTTCGTAAACTACAACCGCCCCACAAAAACCACAACCAGACGATATTAAATGTGGTGGAATTCGCAAAAAAATCGTTAATATCACAGAAATATCAAAGAAAATCTAAAAAAATTCTTTTTTTCAGAACAAATCCAGCACTTTTAGCCGAATTATATGATATAATATTCTGGGATTCAGAAAAGGAGGTGCGACAGTGGATATTGGGAAAAAATTAAAAATTGCAAGAAAGTCCATCGGTTACACACTGGAAAAGGCCTCGCAGGAAAGCGGAATAGGTAAATCCTCTCTTAGTAACTTTGAAAACAACGAAAGAGAACCAAAGTTTTCGCAGCTTAGCAAATTAGCAGAGGTTTACCGCAGAGCAGTAGAGTTCTTCTTGACTGATGAATTGCCACACGAAGAGTTGATGCTTTGGCGAGCTGCCCCAAATAATGAAGAGGAAATTAAAAAAACTGAGGCAGAATTCAGAAAGCTTTGTGAACTGTATCGCAACCTCGAAGTGATTACTGATGAAGTCAAAGAAACTAAACTGCCACAATTAGATGTGAGGCGCGAAGACTTTGACTATCGACATGCCGGCAAACTCGCAGAACGTTTTCAAAGAGATTTTATCCTTGGTGACATACCAAGTGCTTCGCTAAAGCAAATACTGGAAGAGCATTTCTATGTAAAAATTTTTCACTTAGCCTTTCATGGTAGTGCGATCTCAATATTCTCAGAGAATTTCGGTGCAGCTATTCTTTTAAACAAAGATAATAAATTATGGCGTCGTAACTTTGACCTTACGCACGAGCTGTTCCATCTATTAACTTGGAAAATATTCAGGATAAATGGAGCAGGGCCCGAGCCCAGTGAAAATGAGGAAAAACTGGCTAACGCATTTGCAAGTAGGCTTTTACTTCCGACTGATATTATTAAGGATAAAATTGAAGCAGCTCGGAAAGGAGGCTTGGTAAGCCTTGAGGCATTGGATGAGATAGCAAGAGAATTTAGTGTGTCGTTAGAAGCTTTGCTTTGGCGTATGTTATATCTCTATAACAAACCTGTTGAAGATATTGAGAAGTATCTTGAACAGGCTAAGAAGGTAAAAACGCGACGTCCTTTACGCCGATCAGATGAACCTGATGAGCTGCCGGAACGATACTGTAGTTTGGCCTTACGCGCTTTGAGAGAAGGAAAAATGTCTCTAATGCAGTTTTCCAAATATATGGGTATCAGCTACAAAAAGGCTCAAGAGTACCTCACGGAAAACGAGGATTTCATGGATGAAGAAATTTCAATTTCTGTTACTTGACGCAGGGCCTATAATCAAACTGTTCGAATTGGGAATCTGGGATATTTTCATTACAAAATGTGATGTTACTATATCCCGTATAGTGGCAGAAGAATCTCAGTATGCAAGCCAGGATTGTGAAGATATTTGTATAAACCTTGGGTCTTATGAAGAAAAAAATCTTATCAAAATTGTTGATGTAGAATTATCTAAAGTTAAAGCCTTCCATGAAAAGTTCGACCTACAGTATAAAGTTATTATTCATCCTGGTGAAAAAGAAACATTAGCTTTTTTATACAATTCTTCAGAGAATTGGCTTGTTTGCTCAGCCGATCATGTAGTTTTTAGAGTGCTCGGCTTACTTGGTAGATCTGAACAAGGAATTTCCTTGGAGGAAATTTTAAAACAGATCGGTCTATCGCGAGAGTTGGAACTTATATATACCAAGAAGTTCCGTGAGGAGAATACTCGTATAGGCCGGATATACTCCATTCAAAACAAAGGCATTCTTTAGTTTTATTACAACCATAATCCAGTGATAGCAAAAAATTCCCCGAGCGAAATACCCCATAATTCATACTACAATATAGGTATTTGGAAATTTCCTGAAAAATGATTTAAGACAGCAATGTTTTTGCCCGATATTGCCATTAATAACGGCAGGAAATGGAGACAGAAAAACCTCGGCTGGACTGAGCGGATTTAGGAGGAAACAGGGCTGAGGTGCGGAGGGAGAGGAAAAAGCGAGATATCCTCAGCCCTGTGAATGTGCTCTAAAACAATATATCAAAAAGCTCTATACAGGTCTATACTATTTTTGCAAAAAAATGTTTGTATCTGAAAAAAAATATCTGCCGAATAAAAAAATTCCAAACAACGATTATTAACAAATAATAAATTAAATAATAACCCCTTCCTTGTATTTTGTCAACCATAATATTAAAATATTTATAGTTAAACAGGAATATTTCAAGCACAATTAATAAAAATTGAAGGATTCACATGCTCACGGACAACATTCTCGAGCTTATTGGAAATACACCGTTGATGCAGTTGAAGGGCGAGAGAATTTTCGCCAAGGCCGAGTTTCTCAATCCAGGCGGCAGCATCAAGGACCGCGTCGCTCTGGCGATGCTCGAAGCGGCCCGGCGGGATGGCAAGCTCACCGAAGATTCCATCATAGTCGAGCCCAGCAGCGGAAATACCGGCATAGGCCTGGCGTTGGTAGGCCGCCTGATGGGATATAAAGTCCGAATCGTAATGCCCGAAGGTATGAGCATGGAGCGAAAGAAGCTGATCAAAGCCCTCGGCGCTGAGCTCATCCTTATCCCTGACGAAGAGGGTTTGGGTGGTGCGGTCCGCAGGGTCGAGCAGATGGCCGCCGAAGATAAACGCGTTTATGTGCCGCAGCAGTTCGAAAATCCGGAAAATCCGCGAGTGCACTACGAGCAGACCGCCCGTGAGCTCTGGCGCCAGATGGGCGGAAAAATCGATTGCTTCGTGGCTGGCGTCGGCAGCGGCGGTACACTGCAGGGCGTCGGTAAATTCCTGAAAGAGCAAAGAAAAGACGTAAAAATCATAGCTGTCGAACCTGAGAACCGCTCAGCCCTATTGGGGCACGAGCCGGGCCTGCACCAGATTCAGGGTATAGGGGATGGATTTATACCCGATGTGCTCGATGTTTCGATGGTCGATGATGTCGTGGAGGTCTCCGACGACAACGCAATACAGACCACGCGGCAGTTGGGTACGGATTTCGGCCTGCTGGTCGGTATCAGCTCGGGTGCCAACGTCTGGGCCGCACGCAAGCTTACAAAAACCATCGACGGAAATATAACAACAGTATTGCCCGACAGGGCCGAGCGATATTTCAGCACCTCCCTAATGTAAAAATTAGTGGCTTAACATTTCATCTTGTAAAGCACACCCGTTCGTAAAAAAAGCCTCATACCTGCTCAATATGCATAATTGTTAGATTAGCTAAGGAGTTAAATCCTCGCTATTCCCTTATTGACTTCTTGCAGGCTGATTTCTCGAAATTCCTGTGAAAATCGAATAAAAAATGGGCTGAGGCAAGGAGGAAAGGAGAGAAACTAAAAAAACCTCAGCCCGTGGCTTTGTATTTTTTTATACGAGCCACGCTTATAAAAAGTTCGCATCGGAAAAAAACGATAGTCTTTATTTTTACAAAAAATGCTGTTCGACCCGATTTTATTTCATTTTTCGCCTAAATTCGGCTATAATAGAGCATCGAAATCAATGTTGTAAAATCCGCGTAATAAATTTTAACAAGAGGAATTTGTCATGTTTTTTTCTGACCGTAGAAACGTTCGGTGTTTGTTTGCTGTTGTTGTGATCTGTATGTTTTGCTCGCTGACTTATGCGGAGTTTCCGGCGTTTGAATACAACTTGATTGGTCGGATCGGCAACCAAATGGGCCAGACCTCGCTTGTGGATATCGACAAGGACGGCGACCTCGACTGGGTGGTCGGGGGGCGGGCCAGAACCTGGTGGTTCGAGTACATCGGGCCGGAGAAATGGATTCGGCATGACCTGGGTCA
>CAZLIO010000022.1:0-16269 GCA_964559025.1 uncultured Pirellulales bacterium
TACATTTGTTCATACGTTCCTTGAATCATAATAATATGATAATAATATGATAACATATAATGTTTGCAATGTTAACTGTTTATGTTAATCGTTCGAGATGAGTGACAAAAGTCTTCTGCAAAATCGAGGTTAGGCATAACTCTACATGAGTAACAAGAAGAAAACGGAGGAATGAATTTGGTTGGCCTGCTGGTTTTAGATGGATACGTGCAGTTTCCGAGGCAGATGAGTATTTGGAAAGGACACCCTTATATGGGGGCGACAGGTTTGACATAGCCAACATATTTTTCTGCGCAGCACGAGCTGTTTACCTATACAAATCCTACTTTATTGTCCAACAGACACAAGCTCAACTTCATAAATCGTTTTCCCCGGCTCAAGTTTTATAATCTTAGTTGTTATTTCAGGAGCTTGTTCTGCCGTAAGCCAGAAAGGATATGCCTGCACATAATGTTTGCCTGGTCTTATGAATTTAATTTCGAAATTGCCATTTTCATCAGTTCTTGTAGTCGGGTCATAGTAGCGGTTTCCAAGTTTATCGAAGGCATGAGATCGCACTTTGTGGTTTGGAACAGGATTCCCTGAACTGTCGAGAACCTTTCCTTTGACAAAAGCTGGTTTCTCAAGCTCAATGACTATATCGTTTATTATGTCACCCGGATTGGTTTTAATCGGCGGTAAGACTCCATTGGCCCATTTACGCCATTCGTTATATTTCCCATCATGAGCGAGAAGGTTGTATTGGGCTTCCTTGCTTGCCGGTACAACCATTTCAAAGCTGCCATTTTCGTCAGTCGCAAAGCTGTACCTTGTGTCGCCGGTGATGGAATTTCCTGAGCCGGTCCTGGCAAGGGTTGCTGTAGCACCGGCCACGGCGTTACCGTCCGGGTCGAGGACTTTACCGGTAATCCTAACGGTCTTTTCAGTAAAGATAGTTACCGGTTCCATATCAACGATAAGATTGAAATCAAGCGTATCAAAGTTTCTCTGCCAACCAGTATCTTTATCATCGATACGATAATGGTTCCATTGGCTTACGGATTGCCCTGACCACCATCGGCCGCACTGTTTGGCTTCCACTTGAAAATCAAATTTACCCGGCAGCATACCGGTAATTTCTATCAGACCATTGGGATCGGATGTTCCATCTACACCCGGATGTTTCCAATGAGAAAGCCTGAAACCTTCAACGGGTTGAGCCGTCTGTTTATCTACTACTTTGGCAAGGAAAGTCACTGAATCACTAAGTTTAAGATCAAGCTGTTTTGCCTCATTTTTAGATATGTCAACTTTTGGCAATCTGACAACACCTTGAGCGGCTTTAACTTGTATATCATAAACGTCAGCCTGAACATAAAGTCGATAACTTCCGTCATCTCTACTTGTGATTTCGGTTGGTACTTCGCCGATCACAACACCTTCAGCACGTTTGGGGCCGGCGATTGCTCTTATCAAAGCATTAGGGACGGGATTTAAATTAGAGTCTATAACCTTGCCTTCGAAGTATGTCTTGTCGTCAAGAATAACCTGAGTATTTTTAAGACCAAGGGGCTGATTAAATATATATCTTGGCGAGTATTTAACTTTGCTGAACCTTATTTCAACGGTTTTCTGGTCTGGATCGAATCCGTTTAACTGGAAGAAGCCTTTTTTATCAGTATAAGTTTCATTTCCAGAATACCAGCTCCAAACATCAACTAAAACGCCTTGAATAGGTGTGCCCTGCTGATCAACGACAATACCAGAAATTCTACTCGGGTCTGCTTTTTGGCCCTTCAAAACTTGCATATCTTCTCTGTTAGGATCAATTTGTGGTTCACGTGTCTGGATTTGTGTTTCAGGTGTCCGGATGACCGGCTCAGCAATTTCTATATCTGCATATTTAGAAATGTATGGTTTGAAGTCGATAGGCTGATTGATGACGATATTCCTGTGGATTTCTGTAATTGTCCCTTTCATTTTTGAAGCCATGATTTGGCTTAATCTTATACGGTCTTTGAATTTCCGGATTGCCCCATCGGTTGCCTGGCCACCTGCTGACTCCAAAGCTTTTTTAATGTCCTCATCTGACAATTCCGGTATTTCAAGCTTATCTCCTAAAATCTGCTGTCTTTGACGGATCAAAAGAGTATCTTTTGATATCCAATACTTCATAGTCATATTTGCCATTTTGCCAGCGATAATATAACACTGGTCCCCATCTATCGCTTCTTCGCCTTCTTGCCTAACCTCATTCAATTGATGCAGAACATTCGCCGGCTGGGCAAAAAAGAGTGACGGTAAGGTATTAGCCGCACCTCCCGAAACACCGGTCGCAGAAGCTAAAGCCATTCGCCGGTCTTTAGGGGAAGTTTTTCGCTTTGCATTAAAAAGAAAATGTTCTTTACCTTTTGACCAGACTGCACCTGTATTGCTGTATTTTTCATGAATCTTCTGGTCCCATTCGATATAATAATCAGGCCGGGCCAGTTTTATACTGAATGTATGCTTGAAGGTCTGACGTTTTTTTAATGCATCCTGCAACCTTTTGCTTTCTCGTAGTTTCTTTGTTCGATCATCAGTCATACCTGGTATAGTGTCAACATCAACACCTGACATGTCCATATCCGAAATAATCTCACCTTCGGATGAATACGAATCAAGACCAGCGTATTTTGCCTGCACCTTTTGAATAATCTCAACCGCTGTCGGATCAGACGCTTTAACAGTAGGCCTGCCGTTTTCATCTAACTTGACAGAATTTCGAGTTTCCCTCCCAGCTTTTGCCATTGGAAGCAGAACAGCGGCAATAACAATAATTACAATCGTGCCGAGTACTCCTATTTTAGCACTCTTCGGTATCGGTCGATTTAACATGTGTCTTATCCTCCACTGTAAGGCTTTCTTTGACTCTGCTACGCCAATGAGGCGCAGACCTAAGTCGGCCCTCCAAAAGGCCATCTCGCCGATGTCGATGAGGGTATTGCTGTAATTTTTAGCCTGGCCCCCAAGAACCACGAGGACCGTCTCGTCCACCGCCTCCTCACAAATCCTGCGAATGATAGAGTTGGCAAACCACACGAACGGATTGTAGAAGTAAATAACCTGCAAGAATGTCTGGACGGAATTGACCCATAAGTCGCCCCTCTTTATATGGGCAAGCTCATGAATCAGAGTAGCTCTCAGTCCTTCCGGCGACAGCTTTTCAACAAGAGGGGTAGGAATCAAGACAGTTGGCCTGAAAAAACCACAGACTGCGGGACTCGGGATGGTGTCTGAGATTCTTAGCCTGATGTCCCAGCGAACACCAATTTGTTGGCGACACTGTTCCAGCAGGTCGAGCAATTCTTTCTTAGCAGGGCTGCTCACAGCGATTAGGTCTCTGACAAACCTGACACGTTGAACGAGCACAACCAGAAAGGCAAATACGCCCACAAGCCAGAGGACAAACAGAACTGCCTGCCATGTCAAAGGAGTCAGGGCCGAAGCAGCAGGTGCGGTCAAAGCATCAATTTCGGTAATATTCTGAGGAGGCCGGACCTGAGGCATTTCGCCAGATGGACCCGCGCGTTCAAGGCCAGCTACATCGAACGCTTGGCTTGAGATGGGAAAGGCGGCAGAAAAACGGTCTCCAACCCAATATCCAATCCCTGTCGGCAAAGAAAGCATTGGAGGCAGGATGAGCTTGACAAGTACCAGCAGCCATACACAATAGCGAAAGACTGCACGAACCCGTTTGCGTAACAGCAAATCAACGACAAGGAGGAAAATGACCAGCAGAGCAGATTGGACAAACACGCCGGCGGCATAATTGCAGAACACCCTGCCGAGGTTGTTCAAGCCTATCAGAACGTTGTTAATTACGTGAGTCATTGGAAGACCTCCCGCCCTCATAAATGCACTTTGTTAATTTTTCCCTTTCCCGGTCTTTTTCACAAGTTCGCGAAGCTGCGCTGCTTCTTCTTTTGAAAGGCCCTCGTGCTCGAGCAGGAACTTGAGCATAGGAGTGAGGGCCCCGCCGAAAGCTCGCTTGAGCATTTTGCGGAGCTCTCCTCGTCTGGCCTCAACTTCGCTTATACAGGAATGGAAAAGCTGCAGGTTGCGAATCTTGTTAATTTCCAGAAAACCCTTTTTGACCATCCGGTCCATCGTGATTTTAACGGTGGCGTAGGCCCAATCCCTGCTCTTGGCCAACGCCTCTTGTACAGTCCCGGCCGCACAGGGCTCCTTTTCCCATACTACTGCCATTATCTCCCATTCCGCCTCGGTGAGCTCTGCTACGGCCTTCTTTCGCCTGCCCCTCTTTGTTTTCCTTGATGCGGTCATGTTTTTAGTCTCCTAATTTGAATTATAGCAAATATATTTGACATAAATAAAATAATCAAGAAAAATTTGGTAATTTTTTGAAAATTTTTTTTAGCCCTCATTTTTACCCTCAAAAACGCATAAAAAGGGCAAAAAAAAAGCCGGCAGCCTGGAGCCGGATGTTCACCTTTGATGGGATTACTCCATCCGGGGCTGTGCGCCGGATATTTTCCGGGTGAGGCGGGGGACAGATACACTATTGCCTGTTCATGACAGGATACTTCTTCAGAGTTGCCTACTCCATCAAATCTTCGTTATTCTTTGGCCCCGTGCTTGCGCAGCAGTTCAATAATTTCCTTGTGCCTTTTTTCTTTCGCCAAAGACATGGGAGTCTTGCCATCTCTGGTTTTGGCGTTCACATCAACACCCTTGCTGATAAGCAGTTCGGCTAGAGCCTTATGGCCTTCCCTCGCTGCGACATGCAGGGGTGTGCCGCCTTGGCCGGCCTTTGCATCGACATCAGCGCCTCTGGTGATAAGCAATTCTGCGATATCCTTGTGACCTTTCAAGGCTGCCACGTGGAGGGCAAACAAACCCCCATAACCCCCCTCGCTTTTAGCATTGACATCAGTTCCTTTGTCAAGCAGATATTCTACTGCCTGTATGTCTCCCGATACGACAGTCGCATGGAGCGGAGCCCATTTAGCTGCTCTTGTGTCTCCTGTCTTGGTGACGAGAGCTTCCGTCATAGCCCGGTCACCGCCCCAGACGGCATCATATAGCGGTGTCCCCGGATAATTATGCGTCTTGCGGTGAATATCGCCTCCATGTGATACGAGGAGCACAGCGATGTCAACGTCCCCGAACCAAACGGCCCAGTTGAGGGGGCCCCCCAAGGGGTGATAGTCACCTCCATCGGCGTTCGGATTGGCCCCCCTTGCGAGAAGCCATTCAATCATGTCCTTGTGGCCTTCGCGTATTGCCCAGTGCAGGGGAGTCTGGTTCGCAGGTTTGGGATGGAAGTCGGGCAGAAGATAGCTGGGTGTCGTGTAGCTCCAGCCATTCCAATTCTCTTCGGCATTGACGTCGGCCCCTTTGGCAAGCAGCAGTTCCGCCACTTCCCTGTGGTTGCCCGCTGCTGCGTGATGCAGGGCAGTGTATCCCGATTGCGTTTCCGAGTAAACGTCTAAGCCATTTCTCAGGAGTAACTCCACGATTGCTGTGTGCCCTCCTGCGGCTGCAGCATGTAACAGGGTCAGGCCCTGCTCAAACGTCTCTTGTGCCTTGCCATTTTCGATTAGGCTCTGCACCCGTGACAGGTTACCCTTGTAGGCAAACATCAAGTCAGTCGAAACCGTTGCCCCATGGGCAACCATCAGATCGAACATATCGGTTTCCCCCAGTTCGAAGGCAGTCATGGCTGGTCCCGTACCCTTCTTGTCTCTGGCATTGACGTTAGAACCCGCAGAGACCAGCTGCTCGACGCACTGGATGCCATGCCGGACGGCGACGTGCAATGGAATCTGTCCCCTGGGATCCCGGGCATTGGGATTAGCGCCGGCCTCCAGCAGCAGTTTGATCATAGCCCTGTTCCCTCCGGGCCTGGCGACCGCGGCGTACAACGGTGTGCATCCATCCCTGTTCTTGGCTTCCAGGTCTGCACCTTGGGCGACGGCCGCCTTCACCCGTGCGGTATTCCTATTTTCGATCGCCCGGAAGAGCGCAGTAGGCTCGGATGAATAAATCCACCCTACGGGACCAGGCGTGGTCGGACTTCGAGGGTGTTCATAAAAATCTGGATTGGAATAAATGTACCCTACGGGACCAGGCATGGTCGGACTCTTCTCTTTTGCCTCGGCATTGGGTTTTGTTTCTGCTCGGGCGGTCAGCACCAGCGCGGTCGGGACGGTCAGCAGAGCAAGTAGCAAAACGAAGGTTGCAGCTATTAAACTTGGGCGTTTGTAGAATTTTTTTCCTGGTCTTAACATGGTTTTTATCCTTTCTTCAATATTTTTTACAGGCCCGGCTACAGCCAACGATGGAACCGGCCGGATTGATTCATATTTGACGGCGAGAACGTCCACAATCGCTTCGCTATAATCTTCCGGCAAGGCGTGCAGAGAAACGATGGTCATCTCATCACAGCATTTCTCACGCTCGGCGCGTATTTTTCTGTTTGCCCACCAGACGAAGGGATGAAACCAGAAAACGACCTGGGCAAATATCTGCAATGTATGGACTATCGCATCGAAGCGGACAACATGAGAGAGCTCATGGCCCAGGAGGCTTGCCCAAGACTTTGAATCCTGAAAATTTAGTAAGTCAGCGGGAAGATAGATGCTCCCTCGCACCAAACCCCAAACAAAAGGTTGATTCATTCCATTTATTAGCCAGACGTTTGGTATGTGCTTCACACCATGAGCCGAAAAGAAGCTCTCTACATTATGTCTGAATTTTACTGGAAGTGTTTTGCGCTTCCTCAGAAGCCATATCTGGGTGCGCAGAGCATTGAGAAGATTGTAAAATAACAAAGCCACTGCCCCTACAAGCCAACCCATGGCCAACCACGCTCGAATGTTGTACGTGCTCGGTCCCTCGATGGTTTTGGGTAGCGGTGCCATTGGAGTCCGGACAGAAGCTGACATGGCCGGTTCAGTCACAATGTCTCGCTCTATTCTTGATGCATCAAAAGTTCTCCCGGCCATTTGGGAGCCCTCAACAAAAGCTATTGGCTGTTCTTGAGGTAGGACTGCCAACGGGACTGAGTGCAGAGGCGGCACGAGACACTTGGCCAATACAAGCAGCCAAATAAGATAGCGGACATGAGCGCTTCTGTTCCTTAAGAAAACTGACACAATCGCCACGACGACGGTCAGGACCGCTATCTGCCAGCTTTGGGCAAGCAGATAATCTGTGATTCGGCTCAACCACGATTCCATGATTAAAACCTCCGCAACACAAACCTGTTTATTTCTTCTTTTTCTTCTTTATCAGCTCTCTTAACCTCTTGATGTCTTCTTCATCAAGCTTGCCATCCTCTGCCAGGAACTGGACAAGAGGCTTGGGGTCACCGCCAAAGAGCCTACCCAGGAAATCGCGAACGGTAGTCTTAATGACCTCCCGGGGCTTGACCAAGGCTGAGAAGACGTGGGCCCTGCCTTTGAGGCAGTGTTTTAGATACCCCTTCTGCTCAAGACGACATAGCAAGGTTTGAACGGTGTTGTAAGCGAGGCTCCTGTCGGAAGGCAGCTGGTCACGGATCTGCTGTACGGTTGCTTCGTTGAGCTCCCAGACCAACCTCAAAATTTCCGTCTCCGTGGGGCTCATCGCCCGTAACTTTTTCTTTGTCATAACAATTCACTCCTACAATTGTCGTTGTCACAACAGTAGAATATCCGACATTTGTAGGTGCGCCAAGAAAAAAATGGAAATTTTTCAAAAAAATTCTCTTAAATCCCTTTTTTTCCCTCAAAAATGAGGAAAAAAGCACGAAAAAATATGGGGCTGTTCCAGGCAATATCTTCAGCTTTGATTGAATTACTCCATCCGGGGCTGGTCACTGCATGCTTTATGGGTAAGGCGAGGGAGGGGATTCAGTCCCGATGTATCGGGATTGAAGATGGAAAAATGCGAAGAGGAAATGCGGTTGCTTTGGGCCGTTGATGTCAATCGGAGGAGCCGGCCACTCTCGTCCGATGGACTCCGGGTATGCTAATGGTTTTTGCAAAACAAATGAAACTAAAAAAAATTATAGAAGATGCAGGCTTTACAGGCAAGACCACCCCCAAACAAGCCTTCGACGAACTCAGGCCAGGGCTTGATGGTGCCACCCTGTATTGCATTAATAACTCAAAGTGCTTTGTAGAAAACAGTACATGCGGTCTTTTCTACAGAGCAAATTCAAAGCTAAATAATATGATTTGAGGAAAAAAGCCGGCCTGTTATAATCCGGTTATGAAAAGACTATATTGGACAAGCCCTGAGCTTTTTGAGACTGAAGTTGAAGTCAAAGCAATCGCCGAGGCCAAGGTCACTATCGAACCGGTCATTTTCCATCCTGATGAAGGTGGCCAGCCGGCCGACAAAGGTGCAATCGGCCAAGCTAATGTTTGCAACGTTGAAATTATCAATGGCCGGATAGTCCACACACTTGACAGGCCGCTTAGTGATGGTAAATACATTGCTCGTGTGGACAAGCAAAATAGGTTCTATACAGCATGCCAACATACTGCACAACATATCCTGTCAGGAATTGCTGAAAAACAATTCGGTCTTGGAACAACCGGCGTTCATATCGGATTCGAGAGATGCACCGTTGATTTTGACAAGAAAATCGACTGGGAAACAGTAAAAGAGCTTGAGCAGGAATCGATGGAAGCTGTTGCTCTCAACATTCCGGTTGAAACGGTATTTGATGATACGGACGTTCGGATAAGGAGTGAATCCAAGGAAATAGAATCAGACGTAATCCGCGTGGTGAAGATTGGTGATTATGATAAATCCGCTTGCTGTGGAGCCCATCTTCGTACAACCGGTCAAATTGGAATCATTAGAATATTCGATATTGAAAGCAAGAAAAAAGGAACGAGAGTATTTTTCCTTGCCGGGAGAAAGGCCCTTGAACACTCACAACTTGAGACATCCACCTTAAGAGAGCTTAGAAAATCAGCCGGCTGCTCCACATCTGAACTTCTCACAATCTTCCAGAAAACATCGGACCATTCAAAAGAGCTGACCAAAGAAATAAATCGATTATGGTCCCGGATGCTGCCGGACCTTGTAAAGTCGGCTGAAGCGGTCGAAGTCGAATCAACGAAAATCGGCATACAGGTTGCCGATATCCCCATGCAATTGGTAACAAAACTTGCAGGTATGATTGCAGATGCAATTGACGGGGCGGGTATTGTCGTTAGTGATGTCAATATTGCAATAAGCTCCAGCAGAATGAATGCCAACGAGCTCCTCAGGAAGATTCAGAATACTGTCGGAGGCAAAGGCGGAGGTTCGTCTAAGGCGGCCAATGGCAGGTTGAGCAGAACTGTAACAACTGACGAGCTGATAACGATTCTGAAGCACGATTAAGAGAGCAGCTCGTCTCAGCAATGTCAACCAGATAGCATTACCTCTGTGCAGAAATCCGGAAGGGTTAAGTACCGACAACCGTTCTAATCCATGAGGCTTTTTGTAAGTTTGCTTTTTCTTTTGTGGGCAGTAGGATCGAATATTTGGGTTTCCAAATGAGTCTCACGTGCGTCCCTGCAGAGTCAGCATTTTTTCCCTGTAATAGCGAATAATTGCCTCCCGATGACTGAGATCGTGAGGTGGACCGTCGGCTGACTTATTCTTGGCGCTTTGTGATCCAGATACGCCCGCGGCCTTGCGTTCTTTGAACGCCAGGCTGAAAGCGCAGTCTTCAGGGTGTCGATGTCGTCGCGGTATCGTGGCGTATCATAGCATAAGCAAAATACTTGTACCGGAGTTCAGTGACTGTTATAATTTGGCTCCGATTGATAATCTGTTCGATTGTGTGGTACGGACTTTTAAAGGAGAGTACATTTTGTCAGAGCCGTCTGTAAATTCAGAGCCTCAACGCCGACCTCCGTGGTGGCGGTCGATTGGGCCGGCTCTAATCACCGCATGCGTGGTGTTCGGACCGGGCAGTTTGTTAATCAGCTCCAACGTCGGAGCCAATCATGGATATGAATTACTGTGGCTGCTTGTCCTGACCGGTGTCCTGATGGGCACGTATATGACAATGGCCGCGCGAATCGGTGTCGTTGGCGGCGCCACACCCTGTACGCTGGTCGCCGGGCGTTTGGGTCGGCCAATTGCTGCTGTAATCGGAATTAATCTCTGTCTTATTTGCACGGCCTTCCAGTTTTCCAACAACTTGGCCGTCGCCGCCACTGCAGATGCCCTCGGCGTCGCCCGCCTCTTCGGAAACCCGGACGAAATGACCGAGCGCACCAGGAGTCTTATCAACAGCGGCGTCCTGCTGGTATTCAATGCGGCAATAATTGCTCTTGTCTTCACATTGAAACAGGTATATCGCACCTTGGAACGGATTATGAAGGTAATGGTGGCTGTGATATTGATATGTTTTTTGGTCAATCTTTTTATCGTTCGACCTGATGTGCTTGCGATATTGAAGGGCTTAATCCCCCGACTGCCCGAAGGCCTTTTAACGGGAGATAAAACAGGCAGTATTTATAGTAGTTACCCTATGGTTCTTGTTGCTTCGCTGCTGGGCACGACCTTTTCGGTAGCTGCCGCATTATACCAGGGCAATCTCGTGCGGGAAAAAGGATGGACAATCAGGGACTACGACCGTGGGATTGGTGACGCCATCGCCGGGGTCGCCATCCTGACCGGCGTCAGTGCAATTATTATGATGACCAGCGCTACGGTCCTCCGGGGTCAGCCGGCCAATGATATCAGCGTATTAGCTACACAACTACGGCCACTGCTTGGTACGACCACCCACGTACTCTTTTGTGTGGGACTGTTGGCGGTGGCTATGAATCCCTTTGTCATCAACGCAATGATTGGCGGCAGTATCTTAGCCGATGGAGTTGGCAAGCCAGCCAAATTAAGCGACCGCTGGTCCCGGCGTTTCACGGTCGTGGTTCTGCTGGTCGGAATGGCCGTGGCGATGATTGTTTTGCACACTCCCATTAAGAAGATTGACGCGATTGTCTTTGGCCAGGCCCTTACAGTCATCGGCAATCCGTTGATGGCTGTTACAATACTCTGGCTGGCGAATCGAAAAGACGTTATGGGCGAGAGGCGTAATACGCTGGTCCTGAACATCATCGGCGGACTGGGCCTGCTGGTAGTCATATTTATCGCCATCCGGGTCTTGTTTCTTGTGGTGTCGAGATTGACCTGATTGTTGATGCTCGATGCTCGATACCGGATGCTGGATGCTCGTTCGAGAATCGACCCGCCAACAGCGGGTTTTGATCGGAACCCAGCGTTGCTGGGTCGAGAAACGAGTTACTTATGATAGATGTATCCGAATTAGACGAAGGTGCCTTGGAGGACATTCTCAGCGAGCCTACCGATGCGACCAAAGAGCTAATTGCCGGCCTGAACGGTGATATCGTTGTTTTGGGCGCAGGGGGAAAGATGGGACCGACGCTGGCGATGATGCTAAGGAAGGCATCGAGCGGCAAAAATATTTATGCCGTCTCCCGATACAGCGACAAGGCCGTCCGAACTAAAATCGAGCGGGCGGGCATCAAAACCATCCAGGCTGACTTGCTGAATGAGTCACTTTATTCGCAGCTGCCCTACGTGGAAAATGTATTCTATTTGGCTGGCATGAAGTTCGGTACCACCGGTAAACAGCCTTTGACATGGGCGCTGAACAGCTTTCTGCCGGGTCTTATAGCACGACATTATAATAACTCGCGCATTGTGGTTTTCTCCACCGGCAACGTTTATCCTTTGGTTGACATCAATGGCGGCGGAGCATCCGAAAAAACTGCTACCGAGCCGATAGGCGAATATGCCCAGTCTTGCCTCGGCAGAGAACGAATATTTGAATATTTCTCGCAGACTCACAATACACCCGTGACCATAATCAGACTTAATTATGCCAACGAACCTCGATATGGCATTATTGTCGACCTTACCCGCAAAATTCTAAATGATGAACCTGTGGACCTGACTATGGGAGCGGTCAATCTGATATGGCAGAGAGATGCCAATGATTATATCATCCGCTCTATCAGTCTTGCAAAATCACCGCCGGCTATTCTTAATGTTACCGGGCCGGATACGGTGCTGGTTCGTCAGCTCGCTGAGCGAATCGGCCAAGAGCTAAATAGAAAACCAAAATTCACATCACGGGAAGCGCGAACAGCTCTGCTTTCAAATGCGTCTTTCTGTGCCAGAATGTTTGGCTGTCCGCAGACGACGCTCGATGAGATGGTGTCTTTGATTGCCAAGTGGGTAGCATCGGGCAAAACGGTTCTAAACAAGCCGACCAAGTATGATATTCGTAATGGCAAATTTTAAAGGTTTCCTTTTATGCCGGATATAAACATAATCGATACGCTGCGTTCGGGTTGTGTGATTCCTGCCCATCCGCTGGCCCTGAAGCCGGATAGAAAGCTCGACGAGCCCCGCCCCTGTGGCAGGAGCGTGGACGAGCGTCGCCAAAAGGCGTTGACCCGTTATTATTTAGCTTCCGGCGCAGGCGGCCTGGCGGTAGGTGTCCACACGACCCAGTTTGCTATCCATGACCCGAAAATAGGTTTATACCAGCCGGTGCTGGAACTGGCCATCGAGACAGCTCGTAAATTTGCCGTGTCCACAGGTCCCGGTGAGCCGATAATGATTGCGGGCATAGTAGGTGACACCCGGCAAGCTCTTAAAGAAGCCCGGTTAGCCCGGGACCTCGGCTATCATCTGGGACTGCTTAGCCTCACAGCTCTAAGAGGCAAATCAATTGACGAGCTTGTGGACCACGCCGGAGAAGTAGCCCAAATAATACCGGTTATGGGATTTTATCTGCAGGAGGTCATAAGCAAAATGGTGCTGCCTATCGAGTTTTGGCGAAAGTTAGTTGAGATACCAAACGTCCTGGCTATAAAGATTTCACCTTTCAACAGATACCTAACGCTTGATGTTCTCGAAGCAGTTGCCCATTCCGGCAGGGCCGGCGAGGTCGCATTATATACGGGCAACGATGACAACATAATTTCCGATTTACTCACGCGGTATGAGTTTAACGTCAACGGCCGTCTGGTTTCACTTCACATTGTAGGCGGATTGTTAGGCCAATGGGCTTGCTGGACCAAAAGAGCGGTTGAATACCTCACACGTATTAAGACCATTCGTGAGTCTAACACACCGGTGCCGCAGGAGATGTTGACGTTAGCTAATCAATTGACATTGGCCAATAAGGCGATTTTCGATGCCGACAACCATTTCGCCGGTTGCATTCCGGGTATATCTTACGTCTTGAAACAACAGGGCCTTTTGAAAGAGCTGGGCACACTTAATCCTGACGAACAGCTATCACCCGGACAAGCCGAGAAGATTGATAGAATAAGACGCGATTATCCACATCTTACTGATGATGATTTTGTCAAAGACAATCTTCATAAATGGCTGTTACCCTGAGTATGTCTAACATATTGAAAAATATTATTACCGTCCCAAAGGTTGTGGATCAACTTGATTTTTATGGATTTACCGCTTTAAGGCAACAGCATATGGGTGGTAACTTCTTTATTGCCCCAAGTTATGATTATGCTGGTGCCCATAATGCGATAAATCCAGGATTGTGTAATTGCTCTTGGAACACGACAATTTGTTTCTACAATAACCAACAACTCAACATACTGGACTTTAAATGCATAGAGTTTATGTAGGAGTTACCCATAACTTTTCGGACGATAATAAAATATTTGCTGGCAGTTTATAGATGAGTCGATTACACTGTTTTTTGTTTTTGGAGAGAACCTTTTATACTTCTTCTTAAATTTTTTTGTGAGGGTATCATGATTCAGCAAGCTAACAAAAATTGTAAAGTGGAAATTGAAAATTTTAGGCTGTGCAGTCCAGCTATGACTGGACAAGCTGTTCGTGTTACATTAGTGTTGTTGATTATGTCTCTTCAATGCTTAGCTGCGGACCGGTCGGTAATAGGCACAAGTCGCGGCGACCAAATGCTTGCCGAGTACTTCCGTGCCCAGACGGCAAAGCTCAGCGAACAATGCCTGGCCGACATTAAAACCCTCGAGGACTGGGAAACAAAGCGACAGGTTTATCGAAAGCAGCTTTTCGAGATGCTTGGTCTTGAGCCGCTTCCGGCAAAGACCGACCTCAAACCTGTCGTTACCGGCAAAATCGAGCACGAGCAGTTTACCGTTGAGAAGATTCACTATCAATCCAGACCCGGCCTTTACGTAACGGGTAATCTGTATATCCCAAAAGGTCTCGAAAAGCCGGCTCCGACGATTCTATACGTTTGCGGTCACTCCGCCGGCGTGAAAAACGGTATCCGCTATGGTAACAAGGCTCCCTACCAGCACCACCCCGCCTGGTTCGCACGGCATGGCTATGTGTGCCTGGTCATTGACACGGTGCAACGAGGTGAGATTGAGGGCATCCATCACGGCACATACCGATACAAAATGTGGTGGTGGAATAGCCGAGGCTATACACCGGCCGGCGTTGAAGCATGGAATTGCATACGCGCACTGGATTATCTGGAAACACGCAAGGAAGTGGACAAGGACCGCATCGGCGTGACCGGTATCTCCGGCGGCGGGGCGTACAGCTGGTGGCTCTCTGCAACCGATGACCGTATCAAAGTCGCTGTCCCGGTTGCCGGTATCACCGACCTTCAAAACCACGTTGTGGACGGCTGCGTCGAAGGCCACTGCGATTGTATGTATCTTGTGAACACATACCGCTGGGACTATCCGCTCGTGGCGGCACTGGTGGCGCCGCGGCCTCTTTTGATTTCCAACAGCGACAAGGATACAATCTTCCCGCTGGACGGAGTCCTGCGTCTGCACGAAAAAGTACGCCGTATCTACAGGCTTTATAACGCCGAAAAGAACCTCGGCCTGCACATCACCGAAGGCCCCCACAAGGATACACAGCAGACCAGAGTGCACACTTTTAGCTGGTTCAATCGCTTCCTCAAAGGTGAAGACCCATTGATCGACGAGCCGGCTGTCCCTTTTTTCCAGTGGCCACAGCTCAAGGTTTTCGATGAGCTGCCCGCCGACCGGATAAACATACAAATACACGAATCGTTCGTACCCAAAGCCCCGCAACCCTCCGTGCCACAATCAGCCGTCGAATGGGCAAAGCAGCGCAATGCCTGGATGAAAGCGCTTCGGGAAAAGTCGTTTCGTGGATGGCCGAGGCAGACGCAGGCCGGCCCGCTCGATGTCAAGCGTGTATTCTCCGTCGAACGGGAAGGCGTACGCTTCAGTGCCTTCGATTTCACTTCTCAGCCTCACGTTCGTCTGCGTTTATACCTGGCGCACCAGGCCGGCCTCGATGAGCCTGAGACGGTTGTGCTGAACGTACTGAGCGAACAGGGATGGACCGAGTGGCTGGCTGCTATGCGCGTTGGATTTGCCGACGAGCTCAGCGACTCCGCCACAGGCGGGCCGGATGAAAACGCCTTCGAACGCAAACAGGAAATGTTCAGGAACAAAAAGTGCGTGCTGGCGTACCTTGCGCCACGTGGGATTGGGCCGACCGCCTGGAATACCGACGAGCGAAAGCGAACCCAGATTCGCCGGCGGTTTATGCTGCTTGGCCAGACACTCGACGGCATGCGGGTCTGGGACGTAAGGCGGGCGATTCAGATGCTGCGTACCCTCGATTCGACCAGCTACGTACCGCTGGCCCTTGAAGGTAAGGGGCGGATGGCCGGCATCGTGCTATACGCCTCGCTGTTCGAGCCTGACATCGCCAGACTCAACCTGTGGCATCTGCCCAGCTCGCATCATGATGACGGCCCAACGTTTCTCAACGTGCTGCGCTATCTGGATATCCCCGAGGCTTTAACGATGGCTGCTGAGCGAAGTCAAATACGGCTCTATCAGGAAGACGACTCCGGATGGCGATTCACACAGGCCGTCGCTGAGAAATTGGGTTGGCCCAAGAATAAATTCCAGGTGCAAAAAAAGTTCCTAAAGTGAGCTAAAGTTGCCCAGTTGTAGAAGTCCGTCGATGCGGCGCCGGATGACGCACTTGTTTGTCGGCCTCGAAGCTGGTATCGGACTGGAAGCTCGACGTTGGATGCTCGAGGAAAAGCGAGTTTGGGTTCCCGCAAGGCGGGGTCCCTTCAAGCTTCTATGACAAGCATCGATACGAGCATCGACAACCTTAAACGATGGCCATGAACATTTTAGGCACTTTGAACTTTAGCTGTTCTGTGGTTTCCGCTCGTACCCCGTGCTTTCTTGCGAAAGCAAGAACGGGGGTAACACAGGCACAGGTGCGAAG
>CAZLIO010000023.1:0-16086 GCA_964559025.1 uncultured Pirellulales bacterium
TTAACAAGGCCGTCCGGAAAAGCAAAACCGGGAAAACCAACAATATAATTCGCCGAGGCTTGATTGCCTCTGAATGTCTCACCGGTGCCGTCATTTACATCATCAAAATTCTCGCCGAAGTACACATCATGCGAGACGGCAGAAGTTCCCGGCTCCCAGGAAATGGTCACCCATGTATCCTCATGAATGGCACCATCAGCCGGATTGGGACTAAAGGCAGTTGGAAATATACCTAACATAATAGTCTGAATCTCAGGCGGTGTCAGGGCACGGTTGTAGATTCGCGCCTCGTCGATGCTGCCGACAAACGTTTCGTTGTTGGTAGAACCAACGCAGCCGATCGTCATGGGGGTGTCGTCCGCGGTATCTCTAAAAGTAATATTCCCACTTTCAACTTCCTCGGCATTGATATACTGCACTGCGGCGCCGTCGTCCCAGGTCACGGCCACATGAATCCACTCATTCGCATAGGGCACGAGGATCGCATTACCCCACCACAAACCCGTACCACCTACGGCGTTATCGGCTCGAAACACGAGGTCGCCGGCCGGCGTGGTCTCCCAGAACCACTTGACACCGGTGCCGGGATCCCAACCGAGACGTTTGCCGATGATACCCTGGTGCTCGATAGTATGACCCTGACCCTCCCAGTTGATCCAGGCCGCCAGTGTCATGGCATTGTTTTCGGCCGTGGGATCGAGGGGCCCAATCACGACTCTTTCACCAGCCGTGTCGAAACGCACGGCCGAGTCCTTGTAGCCGGGCACCCACTCTACGTTACCATTAAACGTTCCATCATTCCCGTTTCCCGTGATGTCGGCGGCCTCGGTTCCCTGGCCTTCATCGAATGGCCAATAGCCAATCAATTCCGCCAGAACTGCATCTGTGCAGATGCCTAAGACCAACAACATGGCAACAAACCATTTCATTTTTCGAAACATAATAGTCCTCCTTAAAAAATAGATATAGGTTGTTAATTGAATTGTAAAACCTTAACTACGAAGCACAAAGTTTCAATTACAACTCTGTGTCACACATAATAACTCCTCCTCTGTTTGGAAAACTAAAGAGATTCCTCACATTAGGAGCCGAATAATTCACAGACTCCAACAACTTAATTTATACCAAATTAGCTGCCTTCCCGTCAAGGAAAATCTCTCAAAGTATGGATGCCCTCATTACGCCCGGTTCTCAAATATTCTTAACGGGAAACTCTACGGCGCTGAATTGGTTTGCTGCCATCGGGTCTCGGCGAGAACATATCTTTTATAGTGAGCCCACATTCCCGCGCCATTCTCCGGCAATATTCAAGATGTCCCAATTCCCTGCCGCCGTTGTTTGTCCCAAACGAGAATTTAGCACCGGCCTCCTTGGCCCTCTTTATGAAAGCCATGCTGGGAATACGGTATCGGGCGTTGATTTCTATAGCCACATCATTTTTAACCGCGGCCCTGATGACTTTATCCATTCGTTCCGGCGTCCACAGCACATCATACTCATCCGCTATAAACGCAGGCAAAAAAGTAGGATTGACATAGATATCAATCGGCTCGTTCAGAACCGACACAATTTTCTCAACGTACATATCCATAAAGTCCTGTTTATTGTCAATCTGCACCTCTTTCCGAATCCAGAGTCGTATCCGCTTGCCCCGTTTGTCCGTAAAGGTCATAGCATCCGTGAACACGTAGTCAAATTTCGCAATCATTTCCGGCGAGAAAAGAGTCAGCCATTCGCGTCCTTCCGCCTGCATCGCCCTATAAACAGGTTTATCTTGTAATAGCTTGAAAAACGGCCTTAGTTTTTCATCATCTGTCACTCGAAAACCAAGTCCGCAATTTTCCGCGATGCCGAACTTCACCCCCCTTGCCTCTGCATTCTGGATTGCTTCCTCCAGCGTCAATCCGCCTTTTAGATGAACGTGGTAGTCAACCATGGGGAAATCCGGTCTTGGCAGGGGCCTTACCATAATGTTCTTGTAATAAACCGTGCTGCCCGGGTCATGGCCCTGCAATGCAAACGTGCCGCTCGACAGCCCTCGGCCTCTTCTGCCGGCGCCGGCTGCTTCTGCCACGGTGTATTCAAGAACAGGCCTGCCATTAACTATTATAGTGACCTGTCTGCCATCGACGATAATGTGCTGCGTAAACCACTCGTTATCTTTTGCCGGCGACTTGCGGATGTCCTTTATGCCGTAAAGGCTGCCCGTTTTCCTCCAGTCCGAATGTGTATTGTTGACCTGGACCTCATAGCCCCTTCGCGGCCAGCCGGTTTCCAGATATTCCGTATGGAAGTACATTCCGGAATTCGCACCGGGCTTTGTCATTACGTCGGCCTTAAATTCAAAATCCCTGAAGTCCGCATCCTCCACCGGGCCGGCATAGTACAGATGACTCCGCGGGCCCTGGGCCACAATCATACCGTCCCGAACACTGAATGTTCCCTTGTTCTCGCTGGCTTTGAAGCCATTAAGCGTTTTCCCATCGAAAAGTGAAATCCACCCGTCATTGCTTTCCTGTCCAAACGCCAATTGGTTTGACGAAGATGTCAGACATATCACCAGAACAGCTAAGAATATCCTTCGCGCCATTTTAAACTCTCCTCAAATCTCAATTATTTGAAACGATTTCTCAAATACGAACACATAATCAACCTCTCGATCCCACAGACCTGGCTCTATAAGAACAGATTCTCGTTAAAGGTACAAGTAGTTTTCTGCCCTTCCATACTATTTCTCCAGCCTGTCCTTTTCTGCCGCCCATGGCCTATCCGGGATTCTGTAATATCTAATTTGATGGGTGGGAGTGACAACTTACAGATTCAATCTTGACAGACTACTAATTTAAGACCTTGTACTTGCGACAGATTTCTAATGTTCTTTCAATAGGCAGGGCTTCGCAGAGGTGGCCGTCTCTGCCAATGACAGCAGTTGCTTTGAAAATTGAGTTGTACACAGCCTCTTCGGTCGCTTCTACGACGGCCGTAAATAATGGACCCATTTTGCTGTTAGGCAATGCCTCAGCAGAGACCTTTTTTCTTTTCGCCCTCACTCTAAGCGCCTTGGCCGTCGAAAAGGCAATTACATAATCGCCGCTGAAATTGTCCATAACCGAGCCGGTCCGTGCTAAGCCAAGCACCGCTCTTTTGGCCAGTCTTTTCAGGTTCCGAGACAAAAGTGGGGCATCGGTGGCCACTACTATCATGCAGGAGCCGCTTTTATTGTCGCTGTTCTTTTCCACAGCTAATTCCCTGCCTACAGGTGCACCGTTGATGGTCAAGACTCCGCCGAAATTGCTCTGAACCAGCACGCCGACTGTGTAGCCGCCCTGTGACCTGGGCAGCTGCCTCGAAGATGTGCCGATACCACCCTTGAAACCAAAGCATATCGTTCCGGTGCCGGCCCCCACCGAACCTTCCTCGACAGGACCGGCAGCAGCCTTTTCTATCGCTTCGCGGACATGATGTTGACGTACCGACCTGCTTCTAATGTTGTTCAACCAACCATCATTCGTCTCACCCACCACAGGGTTTAAAGACATCACGTTCTCGTTCCCGGGCAGACTCAGCATGTATTCGATTACACCGTCTGCTACTATCCCAACATTAAGCGTGTTAGTCAGCACGATCGGGGTTTCGATGTTTCCCAGCTCCTCAACCTGGGTGTAGCCTATCAGTTTGCCGAAGGCGTTCCCCAAATAGATAGCAGCCGGGACTTTTTCCGCAAAGAGGTTTCCCGAATGAGGGATGATAGCCGTCACACCGGTTCTAATATCTTTTCCCTCTATAAGCGTAACATGGCCGACTTTGACTCCTTCGATGTCGGTGATACTGTTTAAACTGCCGGGTGATAGCACCCCGGGTGCTATTCCTGCTTCCCTGGCCCTTGGCCTGACGTTATTGTGTTCTCCGCCCCACAAACTAACGCCAAATATGACCAATAAAACCACACAGAAATTCCTTTTTGCCTTATTGCCCATTTACTTTATCTCCTATCGGCTCTTTAAAATGAGTTCTGCAAAATTGAGGTTAGGCATACTTTGAAAAGAAAGAAATCGTTTTTTGTTTTTTCTTTTCAAACAGTAAGTCATTGTGTAATAATCAGTTAGGTGATTATTTAAGAAAATCAAAAAAAAAGATTTTCTTAAATAATATATGCCTAACCTCAATTTTGCAGAAGCCTTCTGTTTAAATAGAAACAACCTCGCCGGCAACTGCTGATTAATACCTTCTATACTCCCAACAGCTATTCGTAGTTTTCCGGTACTCTGTTGCAGAAAGGGACAACACTATTCGATGTCTTTCGTTAAGCTGTACTCATTTCTTCGACGTAGGCCTTCATTTTTGCAAGTCTGGATTTGAAAGCATTATACAAGCCGTCCGAAGTTTCTCTCAATGTTCGCTGGGAGTTCGTGTGCGGGTTAATCGAAGTTGCATAATCAACCTGCTTTATCAAATCGTTTGGTATGGAACCGGCCCCAGAGAGCGCTCCTGATATGCCGGCAGCAACGGCAGTTAGGCAATCCGTGTCCCGGCCCATGTTGACACCCGCCTTCATAGCCTCCCATGTGTTGGCCCCGGTCATCTTGAAAACACAGACGGCTTTCGTAACGATTTCATTGGCGTAGCTATGGGCGTAAGGAATACCCGTGCCGCTATAAACCGTATCGAACTTTCTTCGCATATCACGAAAGTCGCTGCAGTCGGCCGTCAGTTTCAGTGCCCTCTCGATTTCCCGGCGAATTCCCGCTTGCCTTGTGAAGCGCCTATCGACCTTGTCGCAGTTGTCGAAGATGGCCCCGAGAACACTATCGACGGTGGCACCCGGCTTTGTGGCGGCGGCAATGGCAATGACAGTAACTTCCGCCCAGAGTATCCCCCGGCTGTTAGCCGTGTTGTAAAGCTGGCCGACCTCTCGAATGTCATCGATAGCTCCCCGGATGTCACCTGCATTGATAAGGCCGACAGGATGGCAGGAACGCGAGAGTGAAACAAGGCCGGAATAATCACAGTATTTACCAATATCCGCGGCGGGTATATGCGTCTTGGCCATCGCCAGCAGAGCCCCCTCGAACGGCTCCGAGACTAATCCCGCAGCATTAGGATTCATATGCTCTACCCAGGACCGGCGAAGGTCTTCGGCATTAATCCTGCCCTGCTTTTCGATTATCGCGGTTATCATAAGCTTCTGGCGTTCCACGCCGTCCTCGGTAGTACCGGGTTCGCGCGTCCAGTCGTTACTTGATCCGTAGTGGTGGTACGGCAGCAGCTTATCAAGTGTGCCGTATTCTTTTTCGATTCTCTCCCAGGACCAACCTTCGACGGGTGCGCCCATAGCAGAGCCGATATGGCAGCCGGCAATACAACCGAAGAACTTTTCGCGCAGGCTTACCGAGCCTGTGCCTGATTTCTCCTGCCTGGGGGCAGCAAAGGTTCGACGGGCCGAGGCGGCCGCGGCTGCCACCAGCGTACCTTTTAGTAACGAACGGCGGTCGATTGAATTATTATGTCTTCTCATTTCTTTCTCCATCTCAAATAGTTCACAATCTTCTTAGGATAAAAGCTCACATCTTCTGTAAGCTCCATGTGGATAGTCTATCTTTAGGTATTCTATTTGATATGATAGCCGACTGTGGCGGGAAAACAAGGCGCTATACCTCATTATTCAACGAGATCAATGCCTGCTGAAATCAAATGTGCCCGCTATTTTTCTGGACTCGCACCGGCTCCAGGAATCCCTGTTAGCAGTCGCTTCAGAAGCTCCATCGGCAGGCCCATTACGTTTGTCAGGCTTCCCTCAATCCTCTCAACAAATTCATCTCCGTTTTCTTTTATCGCATAAGCACCCGCTTTGTCCCGCCAGGATTCGCTATTGACGTGCTCGGCAATTTGTTCAGACGTTAATCGCTTAGGATAAACTGTCGTGGTATCGCTTTCGCTCAATTCGATGCCGTCGCTCAGCCTGACAATTGCAATGCCGGTTATCACCTTATGAGGTTTGCTAAAGAGCTTTTTGGTTATCTGCTCAGCCTGCTTTGCATCCGTTGCCTTGCCGATAATCTGCCCCTCAAAATCCACAACAGTATCGGCGCCGATGACCAGATTGTCCGGGTGCTTTTGAGCGACATCTTTCGCCTTGGCCAAAGCTAATCGTTCGGCATATTCACAGGCCTCGATGCCCTCAACCGGAAAAGCTAACTCGTCGATATCGGGCCGAACGACCGTAAATTTATAGCCGGCCTCCGCTAATAACTGTTTTCGTCGGGGCGAAACCGATGCAAGAATGAATGAATATTGGGACTGTTCAGACATAAATCTTTAGTCTTGAGTCTTCGGTCTTTGGTCTTGGGTTTTTAGTCTTGGGTCTTAACGATTTGCCTGCAAAAAGCCAGATACTCTTTCTCGATTTGGTCAAAATCATCGCCGATATAATCTTCAAATAACTCCCTGCCGACAATTCGGTTCCAAAGGACGGTCTTCGGAATGTTTCTGTCTGTTGCTATTGTTTTGTTCACCTCGTCGAGCGTCCATTCTCCTCTTAAGCCGTCTGCGAGCAATCTACGATAAACACCTAATCGTCTGCCGTAACCTGCTTCCTGCAGAAATCGCACTAATGCGTATGACTGGCTGTAAAAAGCCATTACACCTTCGGTCTGGTCCATGGCAAGCACATCGCCGGGATTCATTTTAACCAATTCTTCCAGCGGTATCATCTTGTTTTTCGTCAATGTTTTTTTCAGCCCGTCCAATCGATACATGTTCTGGGCCGGCTCAAAATAAAACAACCCACCCTCACTTCCATGCGTCTCAAAAAGCATTGCCACCCCCTCGTCAAGCCAGCTTGGCAGACGAAACTTAAAACATCTGCCGTTAAACTGATGCCATCCTTCATGCCCGAGGGCTGAATAAGTGCGCTCTCTACCGATATCATACACCACGCAGGCGCCATTATGATAATACGCACCGGCCTTTATTTTGTAAAACATCTGGGCCTGCCCGCCCGCAAAGCTCTTCGTAAAATCCTCCCACTGACCGCGGTCGGCAAAAAGATAAATGGTAAATTTGGTTTTTGTTTCGACAGGTCCGGGCAGCTGACTATTATAGGCCCGATAGGCCGACTCCATAAATCCGCTAATCCCTCGAAGTACAAAAGGCTCCAAAAGCGTCGTGTAAATCTCATAGTGGGTGGTAGTTAATTTCAGCCCCGGCCCATGCCCATTTTTCCAGACCTCCGCGGATTTCAGTCCCGGCAGACCTTGGCCCCGCAAATACGCCGCTATCCCCGCATAGGTATCGAGCCGCTGAGCGTTACCTGCACTGTTAATCTCGATTTTATCGGGCCCGGAGCAGCCGGCCAGACAAATAATGATTATGCAAATTAGCGAGAGCTTCCTCACTCCAATCCTTCCTCCGAAGGCCAGCATCTCTATTTGGCCCGGCAATCAACCGCCTTGCCGGACAAAAACCAAACCCAAGAAACATACTTCAAAAACCCTGAACTCCACGTTATCCTTACCATCGGCTGCAAATGATAAGAAATCCATTATATTTTGTCCACCTTAGCGGTATTTTTCGTCTAAACTTATGGCCGGATCAAATAAGATAGATAAAATGCTGTACAATAAATTTCATTGTTAATTCATGGGAGCTGATTATGTCAACGCGAAGAATACTTTTTGGATTTCTCGTATGTTTCTCGATATCAGTGTTTATGGGACAAACGCTATCCCAAACACGAGGAACTAGTAGAACGAGAGAAAGGTCCGAGAGGGGCCGTTTGAGGAATATGGATCGACAACAAAGGCCACAGGAGCTTGAGCAACGCAGGCTGAAACAACAAATAGAGAGGCAATTAAAAAAGCAAAGCCCTGTTAAGAGCGAAAAAGAATTAATGAAACAGGTACTCAGAGCAACTGAAGAGCAATGGAAGGCTATCAAGCCAACACTTGATAAAGTGCGTAAGTTTAGGAACCGGGCGAATGTCTCTATAAGACTAATGTGCTTTGGAGGTACAGGTGGCAGTATGAGTATGAGTGGCGGTTCATTTGCTGTTAAAAAGGGATCTGGCCGCGGGTCCATGTCCGGATCCGGATTCGGTGGTAGTGGGGGATTCGGTGGAGGACAAATCGTCCAGAAGGGGGACAGCGCAGGTGGTAGTAGCAGCCCTAGTCAAATTTATATTAGTTGGCGATGGTCAAGACCTTCGCAGAACAAAGGTTTTGAGAATCTTAACGAAGGCGAAAAAATCTGTGAAGAGCTTTTTAGTCTTTTAGAAGATAAGAACTCAGAATTAGAGCAAATAAGACAAAAAATGGAGGCCTTACAAAAGTTCAGACAAGAAGCCAAAAAAGAGCTGGCTATAGCACAGCAGGAATTGCGCCAGTTAGTGACACCCCACCAGGAAGCAGCTTTAGTAATGATGCAATTACTTGACTAATCCTGTAAAAATAAATTGTAATATCTATTTATGAGAGCACCTTTGGACAATCAAATAAAGAGTCTGTTCAGGCGCGTTAAAAAGGTCGACAAGAACGCTGCATCCGAACTGTTGAAAATCTACTATGCTGACATTTATTCATATTTAAGACGTCTTTGTGGCAGCAGACACGATGCCGAAGACCTGACCCAGCAGACGTTCCTTAAAGTGTGGTCTTCGCTTGACGGTTTCGCAGGCCGCAGCAAGTTTTCGACCTGGCTCTACAGGATAGCCCACAATACTTACCTGGATTGGCTGCGCAAAAATGCTGTCAGCTCTCAATCCCGCCCCGACCAGTGGTGGCAGGAGTGTATAGACAAAAATCATGGCCCATTTGTAAATGTAGCTGAGCACCAATTAGCCCAGCGCATATATGAGATGGTCGACCAGTTCGATGAAGACAAAAAACACGTTGTGCACCTGCACTATTACCAGGGACTGTCTATCAGGGAAACTGCAAAAGTTCTGGATATTGCAACGAGTACCGTAAAGTACAGACTTCGCGAAGTCTTCAAGGCCCTTAGGGCAAAATTAGGTGTACGAGAAACCGGATTTGAACAAAAACAAACAATTCCCATCGCAAAGGGAGAATCATTATGAACACCAACAAAAAAATAGATAAATGTCTCAAAGCCGCCCCAAAGCCGCCGATACCAGATGGTTTACTGGACAAGTTGCAGGCAGACCTATCCGCCCGGGATATTAAAACACACCGATCGTCTCTACGCAGATGGTTTGCTCCTGCCGGCGGGGCAATCTCACCTTGGCGTGTAGCGGCTGCTGCGGCAATTGCAATCGCGGTTCTGCTGCCTTTAAGCTATGGTGCCACCAAGACAGTAAAACGCATTATAAAGACATTTGAGGCCAAGTTTGTGTATCCTGAGGACGGTGGAGCTTATGGAGTGGGAGCAGGCATTGGTTCTTCTGACCCCAACTTTACCGAGAAGGAAGCTATGGAAATGGCCGAAGAAATACGGAAACTCTGCGCAGAGGGCAAAGCTGAAGAGGTGGAACCTGGAGTGTGGATGGTTACCCTTTCCAATGGCAAGAAAATTCATTTTGGCGGTGCAGACCCTGAATTTATAGCGCTGACGGATGTTGAGAAAAACAATCTGCTGAAAAAGCAATTCGATGAAATACATGAATTAAGGAAAGCCGGCAAGTTCGAAAGGACCTTCCTAAAAGAGATCGAAATTAACGGTGTTATGCAACCCTTTTACGAGGACAGCTTCACTCTATCCGACGGTAAGGTCATAAAAATGGGGGCCAGCGGCGGCGACCCTGAAATGCTTGGCTTATCAGAAGCAGAGCGAAAAGAGTTGTTGAAAAAACAGTTCGATGAGATTGAGGAATTAAGGAAAGCCGGCAAATTTGAAAAAATCTACAAGCCTGAACATGATTTTGAAATAGATGGAGTGAAACATAGATTTTATTTAGCCCTCTATACCCTCTCCGATGGTACTGTTAAAACAGTGGGTAGTTCTGAGCCTGTAAAAGATGAAGATGAAAACAAGGATTAGTTCGACAAAAGCAGCAAGTGGGGCCGAACGGTCCCACTTGCTGCTCATTTTAAACCCCTCCTGCTACCTAAAAGCCGTATCTCTTTAAGCTCCGCCCCGAATACATCAGCGGTAAACAGATAAACTTCTGTTTCCGGGTCTCGCCGGACGTCATCCGAAAACTCCGCTACGTGATATTTCAAATGTCCGAAAAAACTGCACGAAAAGAACCAAAACCATTGCAATTTGACGATAGACTTGGTAACCTAATTAAATTTGGCGGCTTGGTTGTGTTGATTTTTGGTGTATATGAGAAATTTCGGATTATTGTTCGAGATGGAGGCCTAAGATGAAACGCAGGTCAGTGATAGTCGTGACGTTAGCATTTCTTTGCATCTGTCTGCTCCTTATGAACGGCTGCGCAAACAATGCCCAAACCGGTGCTGCTATTGGGGGTGCCGGCGGTGTATTAATAGGTGCCATTGCAGGTGGGGGTGGTGGAGCGGTAGTTGGAGGACTCGTTGGAGCGGGGGGCGGCTATGTAGTAGGCAACGAAATGGACAAGTAACGAAAGCAGAGAACTATATCTCTTTGAACTCCGCTCCGAATACATCAGCGGTGAACAGATAAACTTCTGTTTCCGGGTCCCGCCAGGCATCCGCCGCTAATCCCGCTTTGTGCGCACAGCAGTACGAAAGAAATTCCTCCTTGCTCCAGCCGGTCTCAGTTGCAACCTGAGGCAGAAAACAGCCGGATGTACGTCCCTTTTTTATATAAATTCCGTGAACACCTAACCGCAAACTCAAGGGCTCATCCGTCCTCTGCAACGGTGAGAGAACCGATATCTCGACATCTAATTGGTCCAGCTCACCTGCACTTATCGGGTCTGCAAAAAAACGCGGGTCACCGGTAGCTGATGACTTTGCCATCTCAGCGACCAGCTCAATCAAGGGGCTTTCAGAAATAAATTGGCCGATACATCCCCGCAATCGGCTGTGGTTCTTCAATGTTACAAAGCACCCGCAGGGGGCGTTCAGCTCAGGGTCGTCCGATTGGGGCTTCTGGCTCGGCTCACGCTTGATAACCGCCTCAACGGTATCACGCGCGACCTTCAGAAGTGTCTGTTTTTGATTCTCGTTCATACTTACAATTCAGTTTTCAGCCCCCCGGTCCACCGAATGTTTTTGAGCTTAATGCAGCCATTTTATCACAAGAAATCCACCAATCAATAGTACCGCGAAAGCCAGTGAAAGCCAATTAAAATATTTTTCGACAAAAGGACGGATTTTTTCGCCCTTCCAGCCCATGAGCCCCGCCACGATAAAAAATCTCGCAGAGCGGCTAATGGTCGAAGCGATTAGAAAGCCAATAAAACTAATCTTCGCCACGCCGGCAGATATCGTGCAAACCTTGTACGGCAGCGGCGTAAAACCACAGGTAAAAACTATCCAGAAATCATACCTGTCGTACCAGCCCTGGAATTTATTAAAATTCGCCTCTGTCAGACCAATCGAGCCAAGGTGAGCATAAACCCACTGACCTATTATAGACCAGAGGAACATCCCTATACAATAACCTAAGATACCGCCGAGGACCGATGCAATCGAGCAGGCCAGAGCAAACCTCAACCATTTCTTCGGTGCCCCAAGCGCCAGCGGCGCAAGTAAGACATCAGGCGGGACGGGGAAAAAACTGGATTCAGCGAAACTCAAGCAAAACAAAGCCGTCGGGCCGTGCTTTGTGCTGGCGAAATGAATCACCCAGTTATACAATCGCCGGTGCCAGTGCCACCACGCAACAGTCTTGTCACTCACCGCAGGTCGCTGGTCACTCGATTCGTTACTTATCACTTCGTTATTCGGCATCCGATATTCCCTGTTTCTCCAATTCCTCAAATAAAGAAGGTCCATCGTCTTTCAGCTTCTGAGGCGTTTTGGGTCTGGAAGTCTCGTTCTGCTTATTAGAAGGAAATTCTATGATATTTATACCTGTGCCGGATTCGGGTTCCGGTTCTTGCTTATCAGCAGGAATGAAAGGTATCAAACCCTCCCGATACGCCTCTTCCTGAACCTGGCGTGGGGTGTCGCGGATATCAATCAAAAATCCACCGACATCAAACATCCAGACCAGCGGATTGTCCACGAGCATAGCTGGTGTACACCAGTCCGGGTCGAACGTAGTAATATCGAGCTTGTCGCGGATGATTCTTGATTTGGTCATCATTGTTCCTTTTGAGACCCCGAAACCTTCCGCCAACTGTGCCGATGTCATATGTGGGCTCTGATTGGGGTCGTGCAAAAAATTAACCCAGCCAACAGCGTGAACTACCCCGCCGGCCCAGCTGGCCGGTTTGCTGCCGCTCATCGGCATACGTGTTCGGCAAATTGCACCTGCCATCTGCTCACAAAGCTCCTTGTAATCCTCATTGAGGTGAGCATCGCAGAATGCATTTATCAGCTCCATTATCTGCTCAAAGAGCTGCTGATTCTTTTTAGGAATACGCATCTTCGACGCTTTGCTCTTACTTTTTCCCATCTTAATCTCCTTTCCGTCCATAGCTCAACATAATTCATCCTCATCACGAGGCCTGCCCCGCACGCCGTGGCAATCCCACTGTTCGTTATGTCTTCTGTGCAGAATCATCTGCATCTGACAACTTGTAAGTCCTGCAAAAATCTGCCAACGATTTCCTGGAATCCGCCCAGATAAACTCCCAGTCATTATCGACGCAATGATCCAGGAGGTCGTCAGGCTGAGCCTCGTTCGGCATAGCACCAAAGTGGTATCCCAGAATTCCATCGTAAACGTAAGCCACCAGCCAGGAACATATAGGATAATCATTATCCTTAATCAGACGTCTAAAAACATAGCTGTTGTTAAGGCATCTGTCCAGTACGTGAAATGTAATTTCCCAAAATCCGTATATTTTGCCCTCATAATACTCGGCCTTTTTGACCATCTTTTGTTTCTGCTCTTCTTCGATACCGCCCGGCTTTCTACAAACCAGCAGCTTCGATTTTTTGCCATCGTATGCAGTTATCGGCCTTATAACAGTTCTCCACAGGGCTTCTATAATTTCTATTTCCTCGCCCACCCGCAAAACCATAGCCGAATGTGACGCCCAGGATTGTTCTTCCTCGTCCGCTTTGCTGAAAAACCGAATCATCTCTGATAACAGACCTCTGCTTTGAACGTGGATTACATCACCGGTCTGCAAAATAGCCTTGTCCCTTGCCAGCTCATCCCAGCCGGTCTTTGGTTTTGGACAGGATTTATCCCTCTTTTTTCTCTTTTTCATTTTTCGATTCCGATTCGTCCATATTTTTTATCCTCTCCATATCCTTTAAATAATAAACCTCTCCACTCACTAATTAACCAATTAACTACTCACCATTCTTGCCAGCATCAAGCCCTCTGTCATTGCGAGGCCCCCGTCTTGCTTTCGCTAGAAAGCAGGGGGCCGTGGCAATCTCAAATGCTACACTCAAAGCTCTATATTCTCAATTAAAAAAAAACAGCCCGGCCCACAAAACAGGACTTCAGTTTGTGTTCATATTATATGTGAGTCACGTTTATAAGTACTTATGAATACAGGCACTTATAGCCCGACATCTTTTATCGGACGATGAAATAAATCTTGACAAGATGTCGTTAATATTGTATAATGGTTTTATCAATTTGGGGTGTTAATGACTGCATATTTTCAGGTGGGGGTGTTTGTTCAAGTGAAAAAACCACTATTAGCCGTTGCAATTACAGTGCTGTGCTTTTGCAGCTCAGTCAGCTTTGCTTTGGATCCGATAGGCTCTCCGGCAGACAAACTCAAAAGGGGACAATTCTGTATCGGGGCCGATTATTCCATCAGCGATATGGATTTCGAAGCAAAAGGCAGAAACATCTTAACGATTTATAACCTTACCAGTGGGGATCTTATCGGCATCCAATCCCAGGAACAGAGTCTCAGTCTTGACGGCCTCGAAGTGCAGAAGGCTTACGCTAATCTTGGCTATGGTATTACCGACAACCTGGAGGCATTCTTGCGTTTGGGTGCAACAGATGCCGAATGGAAAGGTAACGGCGATACACATTTTAGCTTTGGTTTGCGTACAGGGGTAACTCTTTACCAAAAAGATGCTTTGAAATTGAGTGCGCTGGCTCAATATAGTTGGGCAGAGTCTGATTTTGATTCGCTGCCTTTGATGACTGCGGTTGGGGGAATCTCATATCCGATGTTGATGTCGGGCAGCCTAAACATGCAGGAGCTCCAAATTGCGATAGGCCCGACTTACGAGCTGACCAGGGGTCTTTCGCTCTACGGCGGGGGATTTTTCCACTTCATGGACGGCAAACTCGATCTAAAAGGTAGCGCATCTACAATGGGGATACCGAAGATTGGATACGATTTGGACAGCTCATACGATATCGACCAGGCCTCAGAGCTCGGCACATATATCGGAGCTAAAATTGATGCCACAAAAAATATTTCCTACAGCATCGAGTATCAGCATACCGCCTCGGCTGATGCGATTGCTATGCGCCTTCTCTGGAGATTCTAAAATATCCTTTACTGTGAAGGGCAATTGTTTTAGCATATTGCTATGATTGAGAAGGTCGTTACAAAGTGTAATTTGCAGGATTGGTGTAAGGTTAAGAATGACCTGAACTACTGGTTGAGTAAGACTCCACAGCAGCGCATCGAAGCTGTAGAATACCTAAGAAGCCAATATTATGGAAATTCAGCCGGACTTCAAAGAACTGCTCGCGTTATTAAACGCTCATAATGTAGACTATGTTATTGTCGGGGCACTTATGGTGACGTACCGGTCTATTTCCTTGGCCGTAAAGAATTCCTTGCCAACAAAAAAGCCCTCGGAAGAAAAAAAGACCTTGCAGACATAGAAGCCCTCGGCGAAGATTGATACGACTGTTCTCGTCATTGCGAGTGAGGCGAATCCGAGCGCGGCAATCTCAACTTCTCAATTCTCTATGCCTTTGTGCCTTTGCCCCTGATTTTCATGTTCAGAATAAAGCCGGCCTGCTATACTGTCAACGAGCAAATTCAGTATCTTAAACGGGTCACGAGCGACGAGGCACGGGCCACGAACTATGGTTGATAAAGAACAATTTGAAACTCTCGGCGATGGCTTATTAGTAAGAGCGCCTGCCAAAATCAATTTGTCTCTGCTTGTAGCCGGGCAACGTGCCGATGGTTTCCACGAGTTGGAAACGATAATGGCCAAGGTCAACTGGTACGATGAAATCCTCATCGAACCGGGCCAAAAGCAGGGCATCGAGCTTGTCTGCCGGGGTCCGCAATGGGCCCCCGCAGGAGAAGAAAATCTTGTTTATCGAGCCGCCGGAATACTCCTTAAAAACCGGGGGGTTTCGGATGATATCAGAATCACCCTGACAAAGAATATCCCCGCCGGCTCAGGGCTCGGCTCGGCCAGCAGCGATGCCGCAGCCACCCTTCTCGGAATTGAGAAATTCCTAAAATTAGTAGGGGCAGACCAACGTGCCTGCCTTGGGAGCGACCGGAAAGGATTGTCGCTGCAAGAAATGGCTGCCACATTAGGCAGTGATGTAGCCTTCTTTTTGGGTGGGCCATTGGCATTTTGTACAGGAAAAGGCGAAAAAATAAAAAAATTAGATAAAAATTTCAATTTTCTCGCTCTTATAATACTTCCTGATGTAAGTGTTTCCACAAAAAGGGTTTACGCCAATTATGAGCACAATCAACCTCTCTATGAAAAGCTCAGCGCTCAAATAAACAGCTATTTCCTAAAAAAGAGAATTGATTTAGTGGTGAAGATGTGCGCAAATATGCTGTGGAAAAGCAGTTTCAGCTTGGTAGAAGGTCTTGCCGAGCTGAAAGCAAAAATTGAGTCGTTCGGTATCGGGCCCTGCTGCCTGAGCGGTAGTGGTTCAGCCATGTTTTGTATCATCGAGAGTGGGGATGAAGAGATAGCCGGGCAATACAAGCACAAACTTGAAGAAAAAATTGGTTGCAAAAGCATTATCGCCAGTAGCAATAGATGGTAAACTTTTAAGCGAGGCAAAGAAAATGAAAATCACTGAGGTCAGAGTCAAGTTGGTTAGCAACAAAGATGACAG
>CAZLIO010000024.1:0-8290 GCA_964559025.1 uncultured Pirellulales bacterium
CAGGAATCCTTCAGACATCTGCTGGTGGTTCTTGCCATGGCCATCGTTCTGGTTTTTGCGGTACTACTGACGGAATTCCGGACTTTTTCCGCGCCGGTGGCAATCGTATTTGGCGCTGTCCTGGCGATGTTTGGAGCCGTCATAGCTTTGTATATGAGCGGCACATCGCTCAATGTCGTTTCGCTTTTGGGGGCAATTATCGGGGTCGGCATTGTGGCGAAGAACGGCATTCTCATGCTTGACTTTGCGGGAGAACTGCGCAGCTCCGGCCTGGACATGGAGGACGCCTTGGTTCGAGCCGGGCAGCGGCGACTGCGGCCGGTATTGATGACTTCCGGCACAACAGCACTGGGGATGTTGCCGTTGGCATACGGCGTCGGCTCCGGCGCCGACATGCTCAGGCCCTTGGCCATTGCCGTCATAGGTGCAGTCTGTATATCGGTGCTGCTCTCTCTCGTTGCGACCCCCGTGTTGTACAGTATTCTCATCAAAATTCGTGGCTCCTGAAGGAGAAGCAATGGATTTTGAGACAGGCTATCATCCGGAGATTCTCGGGGAATATGCCGAGAGGCAACAATCGAAAAACCGTTTACTCGCCATGGCAGCCTTGTCCATCATTGGTATATTTCTGATACTTTACGCGGATTTTGACTCGTTGAGATTATCTCTGCTGGTGATATTGTGCCTGCCCATTCAGAAAGATAATCTCTTACCTTCCAGTCACTATCACTGTTATCAACGATAAATAGGTCGCTGCCTGAGTTTTTTTTACTTCCCGCCATTTCGCTGTTTCCTAAAGTATCTCTGTGTGAAGCAAACCTCTCAAAAACTCATAAATACCACTCCAGATAAAGAAAATCAAGCAGATTTTTCGATGACCACATTGGTCAGACCCGGAAAACTATGAGATGGTGAGCCGTTATACGGCGGCTACTGGACCTTCTGGAGCAAATACGTTGAAGTTATTGTTTGACGGAAACCGGATTGTGGATCACTTTATGTAATATCGGCCGAGGCCCGGGACCTGGAGCGAAAAGAATATTTGGATGGTGAATTGGCAAAATATGAGACATGGGACGATGCCCGCTCCAATATATTTATTAGAGGGCTTATCAGGAATGAAAATGAATGGTCAAAATCATCGAAGCCGCTGTACCAAGTCTGGAGACTCGCGGACCGTTGGCAGGATCATCAAATCGGCTGCGAGCTCGGGGCCCAGAGGAATCGCCAGCGAGGTCCTCAGCTCAATAGAGCCGGCTCAGGAACCAGGGCGATCACCTGCAGAGACCTCGGCGCCTCTGCCAACGCGAGGACCAGGGCGGCGGCTAGTCGGATCATCGAAGCCGTCGCGAACTCAGGGACCAAAGCAGTTGCCGACAAGGTCCTCAGCTCGACTCTGAGCTCAGGACCCGGGGCAATCTCCGGCCGGATCACCGATGCCTGGGAATTACTGCTTTTTTCTTTCAATATGAATTCTATTATTTGGACCGATTCTGCCAGTGACCAACCTCAAGTGCGTGCCAAAGTGCGTGCCAAACATGCACATTTGACCTTCGGTTGACCTTCTGCTGTTCTTCGGTTGATGTCATAAGTCTTTATTTGACAGTCGTAAACGGTTTTCTTCACAACGACTTACAAACCCCGATTTGGATTAGAAATCCGTGGACCATCATCTGTTGCATTACATTCTCTCAACGGTATAATAACCTGCTACGAACACAAGTCAATGGTTTTGTCTTTTCCGGAAGGGGATAAGAGAAACCGAAAAAATGGCAGAAGCGATAGGGTGAATCGACGGTAAAACTTGCAAAAGCACATGGAGTCTAAGCCTAAAGACCGGTTGTCTGGATTTGCCCACCTTGGCTTTTAGCGGGATTTCTTATATGGTGATATCCTTTCCGGTTGCAGATCATCGACCTCATCAATTCGCCGGTAGAACGTTCTGTCCGGAACAATACCATCCTGATAGCGAGGTGGTGGAACGTTAGTTAAAGAACCTGTTCTATAACCTTATCCTTATGATTCCTCAGCGTGGGCTATGTACTCGTCGCCTTGATAATACCCCAAATCAACAGTATGGTGAGAATAAGGAATATAATCAGATATACGACCATGTATTGTCTTTTCGCCCCATCCAGCCGGCGACTCCCTTCCAAAACTTCGTTTTGGAGATCCGCCAGATAGACTCTGATCTCCCTAACCGCTCTGAATTGAGCGATCTTTTGCACCCCATAAATAAAGAGGATGACCAAAAAGCTTAACACCACGAAAAAGATAGGGCGATTAATGCGGTATGTTCCCCGGTCATTATCAATCAGTGTGTTTAGGGCAAAGTTCAAGAACAACGCCGAAACAGCCCCTATCCACATCCAGGCTTCATAATGTGTCCGGTACACTTTCAATTTCCTGTTAATGGCAGTGACAAGATCGAAGTCGCCGTGATTGATTTGCCAAATGTAGCTCAGCAAAAACACTCCATAGCTAAAACAGAATGAACAAACGATGAACATAGGGATCAGCACCTTCAGCATGACCGGATTAGACCGGTATCCATACAGGTCAAATCCGATAAGAACCATTGCTGCCAGTTGAGCTGTCATAAAGACAAAAATATTCAAGTTTAAGGAGAGGGTAGTTTTACTTACCTTCGGTTTCAAGAAGGCTTCTAATTCGGACCGTTCAAATCTCTTATCCTTAAGAATTTCCTGATTTCCCTCCTTCCAGATTTTCATGAGATCGTTGTTTTCCATATTAAAGTCCCCGATTAAGTAGTTCCTTGAGCTTCTTTTTTATCCGAACCAATCTCACACTGACATTGGCTTGGGAGATTCCAATGACTTCTGCGATATCCCTGTAGGAAAACTGCTCCAGATATAGTAATATAATCGCGCGATCGAATTCCCGCAGTTGGTTTATAGCTTCATATAGTCTGCTTATTTTTCCATGTTTCTCCTGGTCGCCGGTTTCAGCGGGAATATCTCCATGATGCTCTTTCAGACTCTCGGTTCGCACCATGAACCGGTTCCGTCGCAAATTTAGCAGGGCTGTATTGAGGGCCACCTTGTACATCCAGGTGGTGAATTTGGAGTCGCCCCTAAACGATTGATAGGATTTCCATAGCTGACAGACAATCTCCTGGCTCAGATCCTTGCGATCATCCGTGTTCACAGCATACAGACCGCAGATCTTGTGAACGATGTCCTGGTTCTGCTCAACCAGCTCCAGAAACCTGCTTTTTCTGACCATATCAACCATATGTTACTGCTCCCAATTCATATTATTAGTTGCAGAGCTGCTATCAAAACTACAATGTTTTTAAAGAATTTTTTACTTTGTCTATGGGTACTGAAATTACCGTGCCTTGTAAACAATATCAGTAGCTTACCAGGAAGTATCTATCAATATAAATCCGTATATTTGTCGAACCGACATTAGGCCAACTTTGGCACTTGCCTGATTTTCGGCCAGTAGTTGGCCAGCACGAACACGGCTAATCTGTAAGCGGTGGTTATGGCGACCTTCATATACTGCGATTTGGTGTGTTGACAATCATATAATTAGATACTACCATGCTGGTTCAGAGAGAGTTCAGTATCAGCTATGTAACGCTGTCCACGAGGAGAACTTTATGGCAAAAGGTCGAATCCGTATCGATTTGCCCTGCCATTGGTCAGGCTTAGTCCTGCTTCTGGCGTTTTGTATGTGCCGCTTTGTTACCACTGCACCTGGGGCCAATCCCAAACCGAGGACAAATGATCGAATATCTGCCACCAGGCAACAGTTCTCTCCAGATGAGAAAGGATTAGAGCGTTTGACCCGACTGGGCATTGACCAAGTAGTCTTTGTGACGAGGCTCGGTTACGACGATCCACACTGGTATGCCAACATCGGATACTACTGCGAAGACGAGAATCAGAAGGCTTATGCAGGCAATGGCAAGCCGGACGAAAGCAAGCTGTACAAATTGAATACAAAAACAGGCCAAGTGAGAGTTCTACTTGACGGCAATGGTGGCGGCATACGTGATCCGGAGGTTCATTACGACGGCCGGACAATTCTGTTCTCATACCGTCGAGCAGGAACGGACTACTACAACTTATACGAAATCGAAATTGACAGTGAAGTACCAAGGAGAGTCACTGAGGGACCGTACGATGATTTTGAAGCAGCTTATCTGCCCACCGATGACATCATCTTTGTCTCGACACGGAGCAAACGCTGGGTAGGCTGCTGGATGACTCAGGTTGGAACGCTTTTTCGCTGCAACAGGAAAGGCGAAAACATTCGTCCCCTCTCGTTCAATCTCGAACACGATAACACACCGGCAATCCTGCCGGATGGGCGAATCCTCTATACCCGCTGGGAATATGTGGACCGTTCTCAGGTGGGATACCATCAGCTTTGGACGATGAATCCCGACGGAACCGATGTGCTGGCTTACTTTGGCAACCAGCAGCACTATCCACTTTTCATCGATGCCAAAGCGATTCCTGGCAGTGATCAACTGCTGCTAATCGACTCTCCCGGTCACGGCCGTTCAGATCATCGTGGGTACATTTGTACCATAACTTCCAAGTACGGTCCGGACGATAAACGTGGTTATCGCCGTATTACTCGTAAAGCTACATTCAACGATCCATCGCCCATTGACGAGACCCACTTTCTTGTGGCTTCCTACAAACAAATCTTTCTCGGAACTCGCGGGGGTGACCTGATTCCTATTTTGACATATCGAGGCAAAGCGAACGTCCATGAGCCTATTCCGCTGGTTGCACGGCCGCGAGAGGGGGTGATGGCCGAGCGTACAGATGACAACCAATCAACCGGACGAATGGTTTTGGCCGACGTATATAGAGGCCGGAATATGGAAAGTGTCCAACCAGGCCAGATCAAGAAACTACTGATATTGGAGGCTTTACCCAAGCCGGTGAATTTCAGCGGTGGGATGGATCTGACATCGTGGTTGGGTACATTTTTGCTGGAACGTGTCCTGGGAACCGTGCCGGTGGAAAAGGATGGCTCAGCTTATTTTGAGGTTCCTGCCGGTCGGCCCATTCTGTTTGTTACTCTGGATACGAACGACTTGTCCGTCAAACGTATGCAGAGCTTCACCAATGTGCAGCCGGGCGAGGTACTAAGCTGTGTTGGATGCCATGAGCATCGTACCCTGGCGCCTTTCTTAACCAGAGACAACACCCTCGCTGCTTTAAGGCGGCCTCCCAGCAAGATTGAGCCGTTTCGAGGGCTTCCGAATGTGCTGGATTTCCGCATGCATATACAACCTATACTCAATGAGCATTGTGTCAAATGTCACAACTACTCCGAGCCGAAGGGGCACGTGGTGTTGACGGAGGACTTGGGTGCGTGCTGGTCAATAAGCTACTACACGCTATTAGCAACCGGACAGGTGGCTGACGGTCGCAACGGTTTCGG
Organism: uncultured Pirellulales bacterium; assembly: GCA_964559025.1. Classification (GTDB taxonomy): domain Bacteria; phylum Planctomycetota; class Phycisphaerae; order Sedimentisphaerales; family Anaerobacaceae; genus NIOZ-UU13. The sequence goes on from CAZLIO010000024.1 coordinate 5,434, forward strand.
GAACCAGGAGCCACGTACGATTGGCTCTTCGGCGAGCGAGCTTATGCGGAAAATTGATGGTTCTCACTACGAGGTTACCTTAACAAAGAAGCAATTCCGAACTATATGGCTGTGGCTGGAGAGCGGTGCGCCTTACGCCGGGACATACGGTGCCCTGCGCAACGCCCAGGACCGGGAGAGGGAGGGCTCAGCAATGTCGGCTTTTGCTTCAGGTGTTTTAAATAGACTTTGCCGGCAGTGTCACGGACAAGGTAAAGATGTTGCACCACTACCTCTGACCATGTCAGAGCAGGAACGGCTTGAATTGAGAAAGAAGCTGGACATCGCACCGTACGAACGCGTTGTGCGCGAGGACGATTATCGCTTCTCACCGCATATCTTACTGAACATGTCTAATCCGAAACATTCTCCTCTGCTGTTAGGCCCGCTTTCGAAAAAGGCGGGAGGCTGGGGTAGCTGTAAGTATCAGCTCAGCGGAACGAACGACCCTAACTACCAGATACTTCTCGGGACAATTTGGAAACACAAGAGACGAGTGGATCAGGTGCCAAGGTATGGAATGCCAGGCTTTAAACCAAATAGACAATACATTCGAGAGATGAAGAAATTCGGGGTTCTATCACCAGGGTTTGATTTGAGCCGGGACCCTATTGATGTCTTTGAAACGGACAAGGAGTACTGGAAGCTATTCTGGTACAGACCAGATAGCACGGACAAATGGGCTTATCTTCGGTGATGTGTTAACAAGTCATAATCTGTTGTCGAAAAGTGGGAGAAGTTAGCTGTTATATTCGGCCTGTAATTTGTCAAGATTTACCTCGTGGACATTGCCGCGGTGGATAATGAGGCGGTAACGCAGCACGAGTGGTTTTTCGCGCGAGAGCAAAATCGGGTGACGGCCAGGATAAACGGGATTCTGGGCACTTGCCTTTCTCCTAAGTATCCATCGCTGGGGATAGCCAGGCGAGGAATTATGACATAGTATTGCCAAGCCGCTCACCTTGCCATCCTTATTGAAATTGCCGGAGAAGTCCAGCCAGGGGCCGGCTTCTACGGACAATATATTGGGTTCCACGGGACCGTTGGAGCCAGTGAACGAAAGGCCGTCGGGCAATAGTATTCTTGTTGAGAAACCACCGTAGCCCTTGTCGTCTTCGGAGCCGCCGATACGAACACCATCCTCCAGAGCAAGCAGATTAATCTGGAAGTCTACCTTGCGTATGTCGTCCCGGGCAGGATAAACTCGGATGGTTGTCGTCTCTTTTACAAAGGCTTTTTGCTTTCCATTTGCATCGGTCCAGAGCGGTGATTTCCAGTAAACGTGAACCTGAAGAGCACGTGACTTGGAATCTACAGGTAAGATTTTGGTATCATAGACATCCCATAAAAAGTCCTTTGCAGCCCAAGGGTCCCCAAGTCTTCTATCGCCGAGCCATACCTGGTGCCAGGCCCAAAATATGCCTCGATGATGTAGGTGGTCGGTTGGGAAGTCCTCTGTCAGGGTCTCGCCATCGAGGCCGTAGAGGGGATGAATGTAATTGGCACGCGAGTATTTTCCATTCAGGGATTTGTGTTCACGCTGATATAACATTACTTTTGCTTTACCTTCTGTTATTACAAAGCCTTGGCTGGTTTCGAAGATTTCGATCGGGCCCATAGTCGCCGTGCCGGTCTGATGCTTAGCCGGCTCGCAACCTACAAGTACTGCAAAGACTGCCAATATCATTAAAAAATTATTCCTGAAATCGCTCATCTGTTTTATAAGAGTATTTATCGGATATATTTTCAAAGCTCCCAACCCTTCCTGTATTCCCGGGTCAGATATTTATTTGCTTCCTGAAAGTTGGTTATTTTCATGCCTCCGGTATCATAATCCACTTTTCTTCCTGCCCTTAATGCTACCGCACCGAGGTTGATGGTTTCCGTAACAGGACCCGCCAGCAGGAAACTGCCGGGTGATTCTTCCTTGTTTTTGATGGACTTTACCCAAGTGTTTGACCTTCTTCGCCGCTCTTCTTCCAGAACCTCTTTTTCCCCGGCATAAGCCTGCATTTTCTTTTCCGGGATGATCTGTGGTTTTTCGCCACGGAAACCGGCCAGAATCTTGCCTTTATCGCCGACAAACATCATTCCTTCCTGCGGCATCGGTTTATTATCCGCTTCAAGCTCTTCCGGAGGAAAGGGCTTTATGCCTCCATCGTACCAAAAGAGATCGAAAGCAGGCAAATCTTTCTGTTTCGGGAACTTGAACTGTATCATGCAAGAGTAAGGGAAGGCCACATCATTGTTCACAGCCTTACATACTTGATCAACGATAGTTCGCGTAGTTGTACCGTAGGCCTCGGCGCTGATTGGCGGCGTATCTATACCAAGGGTCAGGAATAAAGGAAACAGGCTGTAATGTCCCATATCTGCAATGCTGCCACCACCGAAATCATACCAGCCGCGAAAAACATTATGTGTATAATTCGGGTGATAAGGACGATCCGGTACAGGCCCCAACCACAGTTCCCAGTTAAATCCCTTTGGTATCGCAGGGGTATCCGTAGGATTGGATGTCCATTGGGGCCACACGGGTCGATTTGACCAGTTATGTATTTCCTTGAGTGTACCAATTACGCCGTCCTTGATCCATTTCAGTGTCAGCCCATTTTCACGTCTGCTGCTCCAGGCCAGAAGATGCGTTATGACCTTTTTCCGGCGGGCCGTTTCAATTGCCAGCCTTCCTTCCGATATCCTGTTGGCAATTGGCTTATGGGTGACGACGTGCTTTCCTTTTTTCATGGCGGCAATGGCTACCGTAGCATGAAGATGATCCGGTGCCATGATTTTTACGGCATCCAGGTCTTTTTCCTTC
>CAZLIO010000024.1:8300-15997 GCA_964559025.1 uncultured Pirellulales bacterium
ATTACATCCCTTGTATTTCCCGGAAGGCATATTCTTGGCGTAATACTTTTCCACATATTCCCGGCCTATGTCACGCCCACCTGGAATACCTTCAATGCCTGCTCCCCAAGTCGGGTCATCCAATGTTTTACGGATGCCGTTTCGGATGCCGTTCGACGACCAATCAATGTAATTGGTAGTAAATTTATTCGGGTCGCATACTGCCACAATCTGTACATCCGGGTTTTCAAGCATACCCGGCATTTCACGAAGGCCTTGTGTGCCGCATCCGATATTGGCAACGGTTACCTTATCGCTTGGAGCCACATAACCCCGGCCTCCCAATACGTGCCTGGGAACCACTGTAAACGCTATTGAAGAAACAACTGCAGATTCCAGTAATTCACGGCGGTTCATGTTTTTTTTAGATTTCATTTTTAAAACTGTGCCTCCTAAAAAATTTCGCCCTTGTTCATTCACGAGGATTTATATCAAATTCTGCAATTCCATTTATAGCAAAATTTACAGCAATTTTCAGGAAAAATCAATGCCAATATTAAATGCTTTATAAATCAAAATGGCATCAAACGTCAAATTTTTGCCGAAAAACATATCTTTATTGAATTTTCTAAACAAATTTAAGATTCAATGTACGATACGACCGATACGATCTCTTGGACAATATCAGGCCAATGTAGGGCCCGGTTTTTTAGCTAACCGCTTCCTGGACCTCATGCCAAAGAAGAAGCGCACCGCGTTGAAAGGCTTGACCAGCAGTTCGTACAAGACAAGTATCAAAGGGAAGGAAATCACAGTGACGATCAGGAACTTGGGCAGGATGCCCATGTTCCAACGAATGACGAAAAAGCCGACGATCAGGATAATTGTCTGATGGAACAAGTAGAAAGGCAGCACTGCCTCGTTGCCGTAGGCTAATATCTTGTGGTTGAAGTTCAGGTACTTGGCTCCCATACTCAGAACAAAGACGACCGCGCTCCAACTGGCAATGCTCCATACGATCTGATACAGCACGTACATGAAAGAGAAGGACTCATGACCCGGAATTGGGTCGTAACCTAATACCAATACGAAGAAACCTCCTCCGCCAAAGAAACCGATGGTCCACAGGGCCAAGCATACCCACTGATGTCTCTTGAAAGCTTTGGTGAAGCGTTTGTCGGCCACCATGACATAACCTATTATAAAGTAGATCGCGTACCAGAGAAAATCAGCCCAGCTTCTTTGACCTCTGAAAAGCCCTCTGAGACTGATCAGTACCAGGGCCAGGGGTATCATGAATAAAAATATGCCCCCCCGGCGATCGCACCACCCGGCTAATTTTTCGATACAGCGCTGACCCCATTCTGATTTCAGGCAGAGTAGCAGTGGCAGAGTCATGAGCGAAATAAGGAAGAGGTACTGAAGAAACCACAAATGTCCCGGAAAGGGAATGGGCAATAGCGTCTCGGGCCATGACGTTATGTGAGGTAGAAAGAAGCTGGCGAAATAGCGCGGGATGATCTGCCAGAAGGTGCCGCTATACTCCGCATTGGTACTTAGTTCGAAGTAGAACTGAAACGGTAGAAGAATAAACAAACCCACCGTATATAGAGGGATTAGAAGCCGTTTGACTCGCTCAAAGAGATACTCTGTGGCGGTCCTGGATTTCAGCGCGTACCAGGAACCCGCTCCAGAAAGCAGGAAAAATAGTTCCATTACCCAGGGCCAGATAAAACCGCGAACTAGCACGAACACAACGTAGCTCTGCTCGGAGTTTTTTAGATGCCAGCCTTCTGTACCGAAAAAGCGGGTGCAATGAAAAACGAAGACGGCCAGCATAGCGATAACCCTTAGCCAATCGATGTCATACCTCCGCTCCTTCATGGACTTGTCTCCTGTGACGTTTCCATTTTTTCAGCTTCTTTCACATCATGGGCATTTGATCACATCTGGACTGCCGCCTAACAGCTGAGCAGAATATATATTCAGGATGTCAGATTTTCAAGCGCAGAATAACGCTCAGGACAGACGCTATAATCACTGCTGTTGTCGGCTAAGCTGTGAACGTTGGCTGATATGTCGTAACAGGATGCCTCAAAAAAATTTGTGGTAATTGGGATTTTAGTATTTGACTTTGAGCTCTTCATAGGTGTCCACTGCGTTTCCTTGGTGCCCCGAGTTTCTATGTCGCCCAAAACAAAGGGGCCTATACCGAATTGGTATAAGCCCCGAATTAATGCTAATCCGTTTGGCTATCGTCTGTCACCGTAAACGAACAATTGCCGCTTATGGCTTCCGGTGCTTCTGGTTATGGCGCTGGCCGATACAGACGAATATCATCGAAGTACATCGTACCTGAACCACCAGCTTGCGGATTGTTCCTGTTACCAAGACCAATAGCAATCGTATTGACATTGGCAAGATTCACACCCTGGTCTGCAAATGCCTGCAGGTCAATATTCCATTCGGTCCACTCTTCTATCTGGGCTGCATTAGGATTGACATGGGCGAGAACCGCACTGCCGTTGAGAACGACATATATCGGCTCGGCAGCGTTAGCTGAAACGCCTCTGAACCAAATCGTCAGTCTGTTGACACCTTTTTCGGTCCAGTCACGCGGATAAGTCAACGTCAGCTCCGCCTCCGAATACCTGAGGATGCTGTTGTTGTAGAAGAACGGCATCGACTGGTTGCCACCGTGAACGATAGTTTCCTCAGTGTAAGAGGGTGTGTTTTCATCGCCAACAGCCGAGCCGGTCCCGTTACCGCCGGAGTAGGGTTCAACACCCGGCGTGCCATAGCCAAGACCATCACGCCATGCGAACCATATCTGGTTCTCGTAAGCGTCGTAGTCCTCAAAATCGTCCACGATAAGGAAGTTGGCTGTCGTGAAGCTCCAGACCGAGCCCTTCCAGGGACTGTCGGGATTGAGGTTATTGACTTCATCGATACGCCAGTAGTAGGTTGTGTTCCAATCAAGCTTTGCAGGTGAGAAGCTCGTTGCAGTCTGGCGACCTTGGTAGATGTCTGCCGTGCCAGTGTCTGCGCCGGCAACAGCGGCAGCATCTATACCGAAATAGACGTCGTGGTCGACCGCATGATCACCGGCTGTCCACAAGAGGTCAGGGCTCTGGGTTACATTAACAGCCTGATTCACCGGCTTGGTCAGTCCGGCCCGCAGCGGCGGAGAAAGAGCGGCGGCCGGGATGATTTCCAGTGGAAACGAATCGTGCCCCCAGCTCAGATTAGCCTGGGCGTTACCGGTCGTTGCGAAGTACAGCATCTTTATCGACGCGAATTCACCCGCGACCAGCTCAATTGTGCTTCCCTGCTCCACGGCAGCTTGTGTACGCCAGGCCTTAGCCATTTCCTCGCCGTTGACGTAGAGAAGCACGCCGTCGTCGGTCGTGGTCATGAAGGTGTATCTGCCGGTCAACGGCACCTCCAATTCACCCGTCCAGCGCACCGCGAAGTTGTCCGTATCGATCACATCAGGCTCAGGTGAGCCACTGCCCCATTGGAAGTTGATACCGGGGTCAATGCGGGTCAGCTTTACGTTCTGGAAAGGTGATTCAGGCGGATCCGGTACGCCGCCACCGTAGTTAGCATATTCACCAACGAGACCACCTCCCGGTCTCGTAGTGGTGAAACTCCATACGTCACCCGTACTCCAAGTGACACCGTCAAACGAATCTACGCGCCAGTAATAATTCGAATCGAGCTCCAAAGGACCGGGGTCGAAGGTCAACTTCCCGCTGGGTGCAGCCCCTGTGGCATCTGCCACCTCTGCCTGGTCGGTGCCGAAGTAAACGCTGAACAGGGCGGCGTTCCACTTGGCGGTCCAGCTCAGATCCACATCCGTCTGGACAAACTTCATAGAGTCGGGTGGAACCGGTTTGTATGCCCCGCGAGGAGGCAACGTGAAGCTCCAGACAACGCCCTTCCACGGGCTGTCCGGATTGTCCGGATTGATCTCATCCACGCGCCAGTAGTATGTCGTGCCGGGCTGAAGGCCTTCCGGAGCTGGGAATCCCGGAAAACCGACTATCTGGAGGGGTGACGTGGTATTGCCGATAAACGTGCCCTCGGCGCCCTGGTCTACAGCGTCATAATTAGTACCGAAGTACAGGTCGTGGGAGACGGCCCATGTTCCGGGCTGCCAGCTCAGGTTGGACCAGTTCTGCTCAAGAGTAACGCCATCGGCGGGATCCGGCCCGGCTGCCAACGGGGCCGGCGGACCTGCCATTACTTCCTGAATCTCCTCCACACTCAGGGCCTTTGTGTAAATCCGCACCTCATCGATCACTCCATCAAAGGGCCTGTTCTCAGCTCCAATCGGCTGGTTGCCAATGGCGCCCTGGACCGCGGGATCGAGAGCCACAGAAGTGCCCCCCTTCGGCATGTTGCCGACTTCCTCTCCATTCTTGTAAACCTTCATGTTGGTGCCGTCCCACCAGATGGCCCCATGTATCCACTCACCGACTTCAAAGCTGCCGGCTTTTATCTCCGAGGTCTGCTGGCCATCGTTGGTCTTTAAGCGAAATCTTAGAAACTTATCCGAGCCTATGCGGCTGGAACTGAACATCCACCAATGATCGTTGTTATCTCCGCCGTTGGCCTTGGAAACCATACGGGGGTCGTTGCCGGGCGTGTCCAGATTGTTTGCCTTAAACCAGCATGTGATGGTCATAGCCCCCGAGGGAATATCGAGTCCCCCGAGCGCTACGCGCTCGCCGCCCTGGCCGTCAAACAGCAGGCCACTTCCGAACTTGCCCGCTACCCACTCGGGGTCTTGCACGAATGTGCCGTCGTTGCCGTTACCGCTCGAATCAGCGGCAACGGTACCTGTGCCATCGTCAAGCTTCCACCAGCCCAGGAGATCCGGGTCCTGTGCCTGTGTGCAGGCTGCTGCGGCGAGCAGTATTATGGAAGCCAAAAAGACATGTGTTCGTCGCATAATAGTACTCCTTATAAAATCGTTAAAAGACAATTTTTTGTAAAGTGAGGTAGAATCTCGTTTGGCGTTGTCGAAGCTGGTATCGAAACTGGAGGCTGGACGCCCGAGATTCGAGTTTCCAGGGCGAGCATCGATACGAGCATCGACAACCTTAAACGAAAAAGGTCCTTTTTTTCTTTTCAAAGTATACCTAACCTCGATTTTGCATAACTCTAAATCGTTAGAATAATTGTGCTTTGGCCACTCACCAAAGCGACCAACAAGAATCTCCAGCCTGCTACGTTCTGTCAGCGCTCGCCCGAAACAATTCTTTTGCGACTTGACATTACCTCCTTCCTTCAAAAGTCTATGATGAGCCGCTAATTGAAAAGTGAGGATCTGAAACAGACCATTAAAACTCCCGCTGCTTCGAGATCGAGCGTTAACGGACTCTAATAATCTTACTTATATCAGATTAGCCCCCTTTCCGTCAAGAGAAATTTCTGACGCTTGTAAAATCGCAGCAAATAGCTTATCTTAGTAGCTATGAGAGTCAAAAGTATATTAAATGCCATTCAAAGGGTAGGCCTTAGTGGGGCATGATGAGAATGTATTTCCTTACTTTATCTTTCTCTGTTTTTTTGCTATTGCCGAACCAGGCTGCTTCACGTAGTCAATTTGGCACAGATAGCAGCCGTGGAACAAATAATATTCCCAGGCAAATTGCCCCATTTTTTATTCCACCTCCGGAACTCGCCCACAATTTTGGCCAATATCGGTCTCCTTTGAGATTCCATGATGGGACTCCCGTGAAGACACAGGCGGACTGGCAAAAACGCAGGTACGAAATACTTAAAACGTGGCATGGCCTCATGGGGGCTTGGCCACCATTGATTAAGGAACCGAAAATCGAATACCTGGCAAAAGAGCTGCGGGAAGACTTCACCCAGCACCAAGTTCGTGTCGAGATAGCACCGGAGCAGCAGACAGTAAATGGCTATCTACTTGTTCCCGATGGCACGAGATTGTTTCCTGCAATGCTTGTCGTCTACTATGACGCTGAAACAGCTGCGGGCCTGGGCAAGGAGCTGCGTGACTTCGGTTATCAGCTTACAAGACGTGGTTTTGTTACGCTGTCCATCGGAACACCAGAGTTCTCCAGTTTACGAGCCCCCTACAAGCCTCTGTATGAGTCCGGCAGAGACCAGACCCCCCTCCAGCCACTTTCTGCGCTGGCCTATGTAGCAGCCAACTGTCATACTGCACTGGCAAACTTGCCGCAGGTTGATCCTAACCGCATTGGTATCATTGGCCATTCGTATGGTGGAAAATGGGCAATGTTCGCATCCTGTCTCTACGATAAATTCGCCTGTACTGTCTGGTCCGACCCCGGGATTGTCTTCGACGAGAACCGGGCGAACGTGAACTATTGGGAGCCATGGTATTTGGGATATGACCCTAATCAACAACGCCAAAAAGGTATCCCAAGCGCAACCAACCCTCGCACCGGTGCGTACAGGAAGATGTTTCTTGAGGGACATGACCTCCACGAGCTACATGCGTTGATGGCACCGAGACCATTTTTAGTCTCAGGCGGCTCGGAAGATCGGCCTGAGCGCTGGAAAGCTCTTAATCATACGATTGCAGTCAACAGGCTTCTCGGGTATGCGAACAGGGTTGCCATGACTAACCGCAAGGGTCATTCTCCAACTCCAGAATCGAACGAGCAGATTTACATTTTCCTCGAACACTTTCTGGCTTCGCCACGTTAGGGCCTGTCTTGCGCCCTACAAAACCATCCTGAATTGTAGTGGCAGAATCTCACAGAATAGCCCTCAGACATGTTCTGTGCTCATAGAATGGACGGTCTTCCCTTGACCCACACCACATATTTTCCGAGATTGCGATTTAAAATGGCTCTGTGTATGTTATAATAATGACAGAGAAGCATACCAACGAAACTTATTATCTCTTTTTGAAAGAGAAGGCAAAACATCATGCGCAAAGGAAACGGCTTTACTTTAATAGAGTTATTGGTCGTCATTGCCATTATTGCCATATTGATGGCTATTTTGATGCCGGCTCTTCGACGGGTGCGGGAACAGGCCCGCATGTTGGGCTGTTCTGCCAATCTCCGGCAGTGGGTACTGGTCCTAAATACCTATTGCACTGAGAACGATGGCAAGTTTTTCTCCGGAGTCAACGAATTCGGACACTGGTGGCCTTGTCAGCTCGATGATGATTTAAAGGACTGGAAAAAGAACAAGATTTGGTTCTGCCCGACCGCCACGAAACCTATCTTTGATGAGTTTGGCAATCAGAATCAGGGCTTCAACATCGATCAGGCCTGGGGCATTTTCAAAGGTACTTACGGCGACTATTCCTGTGGAGAGAATGGGATCGCCGGCAGCTATGGCCTCAATAGCTACCTGATTCGTATTCCATCCAATGCCAGCTATGTGCGAAATATCCCTGCTTCATATGGTTACCGCGAGTTCCTTGAGGTCCCCCATGGCGCCAGGATACCGGTGCTTATGGATGGCCTGCGCTTTGACCTTTTTCCCATAGAAACGGACGGTCCGCCCGAGAATGAATATGATTCCTGGCAAGGGGAAAGCAGAATGGCGCGGGTTTGCATCAATCGACACCGCGGCTCCATTTGCAGTTCATTTGCAGATGGCTCGGTACGCAAGGTGGGTCTCAAGGAACTCTGGACATTTAAATGGCACAGGGAATTTCAGACCAACGGCCCTTGGACCCTTGCCGGCGGTGTGATCCCGGA
>CAZLIO010000025.1:0-15955 GCA_964559025.1 uncultured Pirellulales bacterium
GAAAGCTCTCGGATCAAGATTGGTCCTGGACACAGTTATGCCGACCAACTTTTCCCAGTGGCTTGTTAATCCCCACTCCTGGTTAGGCTTAAACAAAATTATATCTCCTGCTTTCAACTCCTCCCTCGCTATGTTTCTGCTCGTGTTTGGTCTGGTCGTTCTTCTGCTCGTAGCCAAGACTTTTGATTTATTCTTGAAGCCTGAGAAGAAAGAGCAGGCGAGAGTAGTAAGATGGCGTACCTTATAGAAACGAACGCGAATTGGACAGGCATAGCTGTAAATGTGCTTATGAGACTATTGCCCCTTAGAGGCAGACAATAATCACGCAGAGGACGGGAGCAGGCTCACCTCTTTTTCTTTTACCGGCCCGACTTTGAAAGGGAAGGAGGGGGCCAGACTGTTTATCTGACTCCCCCTCCAAATCAATGCTAATTTTCTTCAATTTCTTCAGGTGATTCTTCAGACTCTTCCCAGGGTGTCTCCTGGGACTCCTCGGATGGAGTCTCTTGAGGCTCTTCGACTACTGCCTGTTGAGGCTCTTCGAGCGATGTCTGTTGCGGCTCTTCCGGGACCTTAAATTTTCTTTCTCTAACCATAATTTATCTCCTTTCACAAAAACCGACTTAAATTTTAATAGCCGTTTATCGGCATGTTCAGGCAGCAACTTAATCAGAATATGGGACTAAAAAAGGGGTGTGAGTGCTTTCTTGCAGCCTTTTTTTAATCATTTGAGCAAGAACACAGAACGGCCACCAGCTTTCAAATTAAATCGCCTCAGATGCCATTTAAGCGGTGAGCTCGTCGTCTTTAGCCGGTTGGCTCGATAGTAGAATTATGGGAAAAAAACGTTACGTTTAGTATCAACAGTGGCACATAGTTATAGTCTTTGTTGATTAGTTTTCCAAGGATGGAGGTAGTAAAGTGTATGGAATAGCTTCATCTGAATAAAGAGTCTGGAAATAAGCCGGGGCCAGGGCTTCTGCGATGTTCATCGTAGAATATGGCTTGGGAAAAATTACAACAAGGTGCCAAATGCGATTTGATTGCTTTACAGAACAGGATTATTTAGACAGCGGATTTTTGTTAGTCGGAGACCTTAACGACGTTTCCTCATTGGCTTGCCGCAGAACCAGAGATTTTAGGGTAGACGAATATATTCCGATTGACCAGATAGATGGCAAAAGTCTTATTTTAGCTGACCCAGACCGTGAGAGGCGAATACAAAAGCACACCAGGCGAATCCAAAGAGAACTACGAAGGCGCAAATCCTCTGTTGCTTAAGCTCCTGCTTTGAACAATCGTTCTCCTCCACAAAGCAGGGGCTTTTTATGAATCGTTCCGCTTTGCAAAACGGGGGACATTTCTTTTGATTTTCAGAGACTAAAAGTATATGATGGTCATAGGTATAAGAGCATAAGGCAGAAGACAGAGGACGGATGATAGTATTAGTGAATAGTTCATTGGTTGATTGGAACAAAAGAACACAAGGCACAAGAGACAATAGCAAAAGTGATAAGTGACCAAGAGTATAAGAGCATGGGTGCACAAGTTCGCCGAAGCGGCAGATTGCCCGAAAGACACGGGGAGGGAGCCCGCTTTGCGGGAAGCCAAACAGACGTCTGGAAACGACACCGGAGTTTTCTAACGGGGTTCACCCCATTAGAAATAAATCGAATTCAGAAAGTACAAGAGTTTCGTACGGCACTTCTAACGGGTTTTACATTGATAGAGCTGTTGGTGGTGATCGCTATTATTGCGTTGTTGATGGGAATATTGTTCCCTGTACTTCGAAAGGCGCGGGAACAGGGCAGGGATGTTGTGTGCAGAAATAATTTGCGTCAAATCGGCTTAGCGGCGAACTTTTATGCTGACCATTACGGTTTGTACATCCCACGCTCAGCGGAATGGGGAGGAGATATAAAGCCCTGGTTCCAGCTTTTTATGCCTTTTTTGGCCCAGAAGCCTGTCGAGGATGATTACCGTAACGTCAAGATATTTCGCTGTCCGAGCTATCCGGATAAAGAACAAACCGTATGCTATGTCGTCAACGGCTGGAGAGGTGATAGTAACAATGGCTGGCGGATGCAAAGCGTGCCGAACAAGCTGACCGACTGTAAGAGTCCCGCCACTACTATCTACCTTGCCGACAACGAGGACGGGCCATGGCGAACCATACTCAAAAATGCAACCGACCGGGACGTGACTCGATGTGACGTGTTCCGTCCGAGCCATCTGCCAAACTCTGATAGTCAGGACATAGGCGGAGGCAGACGGGTGGCAAGGGCCCGGCATAAAAACGGCTGCAATTGTCTGTTTCTCGACTGGCATGTCGGTTGGATGGCTGCCGAAGAGATGACCGCAGAGATGTGGAGCTTTGAAAAATAACACCTTGAGAAACGCTTTTAAGCCTTTTGATTCCGCTATAATATCAGGACGAACTCAGTTACGCCTGCCATTGCTATCAACAGCAAAACTTTACCATGTGTAATGCACTTTATAAGTAACGACTTTTTCCTGGCCGGCAGGGACCTGGACACGAAACTCAACGGTCTGACTGTCGGTCTTCACAAAATCATCTGACTTTTCCACAATCTCCCAATTGATCCATCGATACAGATGTTCAACAACTCTGATTTCTACGGAGTCCTTGTCCTTGTGATTGCGTACTTTGATTTCAAATGCTTCGTCCAGCCAGTTGCGGGCCGTATCAATCTGATAATCGGTTCTCTTTCTTTCGCCTACCAAATCGAAGGCGTTGCCTGTATAAACACGAACGGTTTCATCTTTCGGCGTATGGTCTATAATGTTCTCACCTGTGAATTCAAGCTGTCCATCATCGTCGCGGCGATAGAACCGCACAACACCGCGGGGCAGAGGAATGCCGAGGTTGTTTTTTTCTGAGTTTTCGAACTCTTTCATAACCCATACTTTGGGATTGCAATCGGTTCCGTAGTCCCTGTTGCGCCGGATATTCTCAGATGAATAGCCCCGGTACTGCCTACGATCAATTCTGGCACCATCATAGACATACAACCGCTGACTACTTACACCTTCGGCGCGTAGGAATTCAACCTGTTTGGTCTCTCGGTCGTGAAGCGTGGCCGGACGGTTTAATGTGTAAAGGTGATATTCCTCAAAGGCCTTTTCCGAGACGGGCGCGGGCATACTTGCAGCTTCCCGAGAATACATCATTCCGCTATAGTCATAGCGGTCCTGGTCTGGCTGGATTTTGCTCACATCGCCGGCCATAAGTTTGATGCGTGCATTATCAAATGTTTTTCCACTTTGATTATCGATTGTGACCCAGCCGATCACATCAAGCTCATCGCCCTTTTTACCGGCAAGCATACTGTAGTCGGCTTTCCAGCTCATTCCTCCCGTGATATAGCTAAGCTCTGCGTTGAGTCTTCCACTTTTATTTGTATTAAGCATCCAGTGGATAGTCGGCTTTAAGATAGTGTCATCGGTCAGTGACGGGAAAAGCGGCTGTCCGGGCAGGTTGAAACGCAGCTTTCCTTCGACTTCGATGATGGGCTGAGAGGTATTGACGTTAACATATTGGCGTTGGGTGTATCTGGAGCCATATCGCTGCATGCCTGACTGGTGGGGGACATAACCGCTGCGGATAATTTTACCTTTTATCACTTTATCTTCACTCGCTTGAAATTCGATTTCCTCACCCTCGTATAAAGACAGCAGAAGTCCCTGTGAAACCGGGTCGGCGCGGTAATTCTGCTCGAGGATCTGTATAGCGTGCCTGCCTTTAGAATCGCGAAGGATAACAGAGTCCGGCTCGAGGTGTGCGGTGATATCGGTAACACTCAGCTCATTTATACCCTTTTTCAGGTTCAGATTCAGTTGGTCCCGCACCACTGCAAAATCCTGATTATAGACCGTTAGAGATGGCTCGGCCAGTGCGACAGAGGCGAAAACAAACGTGAATACAACAATGATTTGAGAGTGCTTTTTAAGGTCCATTGCGTTCTCCTTTCATTTGCCTTATCTATTAAAACATATCGGCAAAACACCATACTTGTTACAAATATGAATATTTACACAATATCTATCTATATAAACGTTCATCGCAGCTCATTGGTTGGCAAATAAAGTTTATAGGATCAGCAGATTTAATGCCTGCGATGACAATCCATTTTTCATTGGCCATGTGGGCTCAAGCTTATCCTAAATAAGGTTATCTTTTACGGTTGGCTCAAGGCTGTAAAGTCCCGCTTTTGCTATTTGTATCATCGTTAAAATTAACGGGTAAGGTAAGTAAAAAAATGTAAAAAAGTGCATAGGCCCCCGGCCCCTGTAGTAAGTCAAGGGGTTCGTTCTCAGGGGTAAACGAGGGAAGCAAGGAAGCTAATACCGGAGATAAACGTCCAGGGCAGAAAATATAACTCCGCCCAGAGGCCCCGGCACCCATTTACCTCCACCGGAGAAATACTTGGGCAGGCATTGGGGCGTCGTCCCTTCGGCAAGCTCAGGACAGGCCCTTCGGCAAGCTCAGGGCAGGCCCTTCGGCAAGCTCAGGGCAGGGGGCTAAATATAACACTGGGTTACCGGTGCATGGGCCTGAATCTGTGATTTTCATGCCTTTCTATGCGGTGGCGAGCATAGGGGCGATACGGGTGTCCCGGCCCAATAAGCAGATGCCGCGGGCTGGTTACGATTACTTCGTTGCGAGCGTACCCGCGGTGGTACTCCCTGACAAAGGTACAGCCGGTAATGAATATTGCCAGTATTGCGATTATGATGGTGATTATGAGCGATTTCATTTTAGTACTCCTTTCCTTTGTTTTGTTGGTTTTGAATTGAGCTTTGAGTTTCCGTTGGTGCTTTTTTAGTTCGCGAAGCTCATTGTTTTACTGCCATTTTTTTTGCCTCATTATACACATTTCTTTTTTGACGCTGTTAGTAGCTGCGTCTCTATAGATATAAGGCGGTAGAAGCGAAGATAGTAACAAACTTTTTTGGTATGTAAATGGGTTAATGAGTGGATGAGTGAATGGGTGAATGGGTGGATGAGTAGATGCTTGATTCCAGATTCTCGATACTCGTAAAAAGACAGCGTAGGTTGAAGCCCATCTTACCTACTGAGGTGAATATGCGAGGGGTGGTTTAAAATATCTGTCTGTATACATGGCAATAGGGGAGCTTCTTGGTTTTGTCGTAATAATCCTGGTGATATTCCTCTGCGGGCCAGAACTTATCGGCCGGTGCTATCTGAGTCTTGACATTGTAACCCTTTTGATTAAGCGTCTGGATTAGCTGTGTGGCGAGCCGTTTCTGCTCGTTGTCCAAATAGAAAATTGCAGAGCGATATTGTGTGCCAATATCGGGCCCCTGGCGATTTAGCTGTGTAAAATCATGTGTTTCAAAAAACAGCTTGGCCAGCTGCTCATAACTGATTATAGCGGGGTCATACACGACCTCAACGGCCTCGGCGTGGCCTGTCGTGTCGGTACAAACCTGTTTATATGTAGGATTGTCGATGTGGCCGCCGGTGTATCCAACGGTCGTAGATATTACGCCGGGGGCTCTCTGAAAATAATACTCGGTTCCCCAGAAACAGCCGGAAGCGAATATGGCTCTGGCGGTCTGCTGCTGCTTTTCGGCCGGTATAAAGTTCATCGAGATGGAGTTCACACAATAGCGTGTGTTCTTCGGTGTTAATTTCTCGCCCAGAAAGACATGTCCGAGATGGCCCCCACATTGATTGCAGATAATCTCTGTCCGAGCGCCATCCGCATCGCGTTGCCATTTAACAGCTCCTTCGATCTGCTCATCGAAGCTGGGCCAGCCACAGCCGGACTTGAACTTCGAAGACGATTCAAACAGTTCCGCTCCGCATCGCATACAGGTATAGATTCCCTTTTCGTAATGGTTATTATATTTACCACTAAATGGGCGTTCGGTACCCTTGTGGATAATAATCCGTTCCTGTTCGGGAGTTAATTTCTTATACATTTTTTGCTCCTTGTAAAATCCAATCTCATCCAGGAAAATCTCTACAGTCCTTTGCTGTAGTGCGGGCATAGTGACAATCCTGAAGATTTCCCGACTATTCAGGGTCTTGCTTGTCGGCATTGACCAGAACATACGAAATGGCAGGCGGAATTCCTGCCATCGGTTTTTCAGCTCGAAAGGTGCCTGGTAAAGCTGGGTTCCAGCTTTTTTGCTTTCTATCCACAGGCCGAGTGTCCATTGCCCGCCGGTGCCTTTCGCTCGCAAGTAAATACCATCATACCCTGCAAAATTCAGGTCACTGGGATTATCCGGTGCGGCTTTAGTGCCGACTATAATCAAGTTTTTCTTTGTGTTTATAAGCTCCTTTATATTCAGGCAGGACCTGCCGTTACTTTGCACAAACTGTTTCGTGCCGACTCTACGGTAATCTTTCGTTTGGTCAGCTATCGAGGCCCAGATAAGGCCACTTTTACGGTCTTCGAGGCGATTGAAATCGTCGATGACTAAGTTGTTCAACGATTGGACCGTATCTGCCTTGGCAGTTAATAACCATTCAACCAATCCGCCACCTGCCGCGAGGCAGAAAAGCATCAGCAGCAGGCCCCAATGTCTGCGAATAAATTCTTTTTCCATCTTCATCGTTATATTCCTAACTTTATGTCTTACATTTGTTGTTTAATTATATATACTCACAACCAACCCAACTGTTCGTGAATACCATTGTATAGCAAGTAAAATCTCAGCCAATACGGAATTCAAATTAGACTTTCAAATATTTGTTCAAAGGATTTCGGAAGACAGAAGGCAGGAGTCAGAAGACAGATGGCGGATGACAGAAGTCAGAAGGTTGGGGTTGCAAAAATTGATTATATTGGTTATCTTTTCTGTCGTTGATGAAGCATAATATTGCCGATGATAAGGTTTATAGCAAATGGTCAAGACGGAAACGATAAAAGTCAAAACAAAAGGCAACTGCGATGTCGTTAATATAACCGAGCAGGTCAGCAAAGCTGTGGCACAATCGGATATGAGTGATGGGACCGTTACGGTTTTCAATGTTGGTTCGACGGCGGGGATTACAACGACCGAATATGAGCCGGGGCTAGTTAATTACGATATAAAGGCGGCCTTTGAGAAAATCGCACCTGAGCACGCAAGGTATGAGCATGAAGAGACCTGGCACGATGATAACGGCCATGCCCATGTTCGGGCCTCGCTGCTGGGTCCTTCTCTGAGTGTGCCGGTAGTTGACGGCCGATTAACCTTAGGGACGTGGCAGCAAATCATCTTGGTCGATTTTGATACGAGGCCAAGGACAAGAACAGTCATTTGCCAGATGGTTGGCGAATAATCTGCAAATGAGAAAATTTCAAAGACGGTTGCAAAGGAGAACCAGGCAGTGAAAATTACAATATTCAATGGGTCGCCGCGGGCTGAAAACGGCAATACACACTTTATGGTAGGGGCCTTTATGAAGGGGGCCAGGAAGGGCGGCGCAGAGGTTGAGAACGTATTTCTTGCAAAGAAGGAAATAAATCCATGCAGAGGTTGTTTTAGCTGCTGGCTGAAGACGCCTGGAGAGTGCGTAATTAAAGATGATATGGCGGAATTGCTTAAGAAATTTGCCGGATCGGATATTGTTGTTTTTGCGACGCCGCTTTATGTCGATAATGTTACCGGGATTATGAAGAATTTTATGGACAGACTTATTCCGGGCGGCGACCCGCATTTTGAAAAAGATGAGGGCGGGGAGTGCGCTCATCTAATGAGGTCCGAGAAGCGTGTCAAGCTGGTTGTCATATCGAACTGTGGATTTCCGGAGCAGAGCCATTTTCAGGTGCTGGAATTGCTATTCAAGAGAGTAGCCAGAAATATGCGTACCGAAGTTATAGGCGAGATATACAGGGGCGGCGGTGCGATATTGAAGGATGCTCCATTGATCTTAAAGCCTGTAATTAGCAAATACAAAAAGTTACTTCAAAAAGCGGGCAAGGAGATCGTAGAAAACCAACGGCTCTCGAAAGAAACCAGGTTGAAACTGGAAAAGCCACTTATCTCTGATGACCGTTACATTGCAGGAGCAAATGAATACTTTGATGATTTACTATTAAAGGCTTAAGGAGCGTTTCAATGTTGCAAATTAAGCTTGACGGAAACAAACGGGCACAGTATTATTTATGGTGAGTTCTCAGCCGCGAAATTGTCTTTGTTTTAGGTGTCCAGCCGCATGAATATTATTATTCGAAAAACGGTTTGTGTAACGAGAATAAAGGGCAGGCACATAGGCCTGCCCCTACTAATCGTTTTATTGATAGTTAGCTGTGGTGAGCAGGACAGAGCCGGCAGGGGGTCAACGGACCTTATACCTACGATAGATTTAGGTACCACGATAGGGTCGTTGGTCGAAATGTCCTGGCCCGAATCGATACGACTTGAAGGATACTGCCTGGTGGTGGGATTGAGGGGAACAGGTTCGGGGGAGTGTCCGCCCCGGATTAGAGCGTATCTTGCACAACACCTTCTAAAGCAGTTTCCCGGGCGCACAATAAATATTGAAAGATTTATTGGCGGTTCGGATACGGCGGTAGTACTGGTAGAGGGAATAATGCCGGCAGTAGCTTCGAGAAATGAGTCTTTCGATGTACGAGTAACAGCCCTGGGTGGTACGCAAACGACTTCCCTTGAAGGCGGTTTTCTGCTTGGCACGGAGCTTAAGACAGTGGGGACCTTCGGTATAAAAACAAAAGTTGTAGCCGATGCCCGAGGGCCGGTCTTTGTTGATAAAATCAGCACATCCGAAATGAATAAAAGGATTGGATATGTCCTGGGTAGAGGAAAGATCCTTGATGAGTACAAAGTAAATCTGGTGCTTGGCGAGTCTGATTTTAGAATGACAAACAGTATTCGAAATCGCTTAAACGAACTTTTTGGCGATGACACAGCTAAGGTGATTTTGCCCGGCAGGCTCGAAGTAAAAGTGCCGGCTAAATATAGAGAACAAAAACAGAGATTCATTTCAATAATCAAGGCGACGTATCTTAGCCAGAGCACGGAAATTACGGGAGAAAGAATAAAGACATTTATTAGAAAACTTTCTGCTTTGCAAGATGCGGATGCGAGTGAAATTGCTCTTGAGGCCATAGGCAATCAAAGCCTTAGTGGACTGGTTGTTTTGCTGAATGTGTCTAATGAGCAGGTACGGCTTCGAGCGGCGAGATGTATGCTTAATCTTGGCAGCGACGCGGGTTTAGCGACTCTCAGACAGATAGCTATGGACAGAGGTTCGGCTTACCGGGTCGAGGCCTTAGAGTCAATAACTACAGGGGCCAGACGCAACGATGCGGCGAGAATATCGCAGAGATTGCTGCGTGACGATGATTTTCACATCAGATTGGCTGCGTACGAGCAGCTGCGGAAATTAGACGATATTGCCGTATCACAAGAGGTCATCGCCGACAATTTTTATCTGGAACAGACAGCACAAACTCCACACAAATCAATTTTTGTTTCCCGCAGCGGGCAGCCTCGAATTGTGTTATTCGGTGCCCCGATACGTTGCAGTGATGGTATTTTTGTGCGTTCAGCCGATGGTGATATAACAATCAATGCTCCGGCTGGTCAGGAATATGTCTCGATAATCCGCAAACTTCCCCAACGGCCCGGTGTGATAGCACAGTTGAAAAGCTCTTTTGAACTTGGCGATATTATCCGAACACTCTGCGAAGAGCCGCTTAAAAAAGGTGAGCAAGGACGCGGAGGCTTAGGCGTTACTTATGCAGATGTGATAGCTCTTTTGAAGCGGATGTGTGACAAGGGTGCTGTAAAGGCGGAGTTTTGGGCTGGGCCCTTACCAAAAATCGGCTAATTATCAAGAGAAAACAAACCCTCGGCCGATAACAATATTGCATATTGGTCTAATAGCACAGTGTTTATATTTTAGCAATAGTTACCGGACGTTAACAGCAGGATAAGAAATGAGACTTGAAAAAATTGTTCTCAATGGATTTAAGAGTTTCGCGGACAAAACGGATTTTGTTTTCGATTCATCCATAACCGCTATTGTGGGCCCCAACGGTTGTGGTAAGAGCAACGTGGTCGATGCGGTGAAGTGGGTGCTTGGAGAACAAAGTGTCAAGAGCCTGCGAAGCGGTCAGATGGCTGATGTGATATTCAGCGGAAGCAGCAGCAGAAAGTCTCTCGGAGCGGCTGAAGTGAATCTGTTTATATCCAATCCTGATGGGACCGGGGTGCGACAGCTGCCAATCGAAGCCGATGAGGTGCAAATATCACGGAAGATATATAAGAGCGGAGAAAGTGAGTATCGGATAAATAACAGAATCTGCCGGTTGAAAGATATCCGGGAATTGTTTATGGACACGGGTATAGGCACCAGGGCCTATTCGATTCTCGAACAGGGGCAGATTGAGCATTTAGTGAGCGCATCGAAGACAGATAGAAGGTTCATATTTGAAGAAGCGGCGGGTATAAGCAAGTATAAGGCGCACAAAAAGGAAGCGCTTCGTAAGCTGGAACGAACGGAGCAGAATCTGCTTCGGCTTGCAGATATTTTGGGTGAAGTTGCAAAAAGACTGCGAAGTGTAAAGCTGCAGGCGGGCAAAGCAAGAAATTATCTGCGATATACTCAAAAGCTCAAAGAGCTGCAGGTGAACTACTCGCTGGTTGAATATGCAAAAAATCACACGCAGATGAAAGAGAAGGAAACTGCCCTTGATGAGGTGACCGAACAGTTCGGAAAGCTGGCGGCGGAAGTAGCAAGACAGGACAGTCTGATAAGCACATTAGGTGAAGAAATAATAGAAACGGAGCATAAGCTAAACCACACTGATAATTCCCTTGTTTCTGTTCGCAGTAAAATTGAGCAGCGGCTCCAGCGAATTGATTTTTTGCGGACGAGGATTTCAGAACTACAGGAAAGAGAGAAATCGGCGAGAGAGAAAATTGAAAAGCTCCGGGAACAGAAAAACCTTTTTGAGAAAAATTCGTCACAATACGACGCTGAGCTGTCAAACTGTGAAAAGATGCTCGACGAGAAAAGCCGAGCTGTTGAGCAAATCCAGAAAGCAATCCAGCAAGTAAATGCCGAATGTGCCTCGCTGGAGGCGCATTTGGAGGATGAGAAATCAGGTATAATCGACATGGTCAGGAGGACGGCTCAACTTCATAACGAAGTCCAGAGCATTTCGGTTTATCGCAACAATTTATCCAGCCAGAAAGACCGTCTTTCCGGCCGGGCGGAAACCGCCCATGCAGAACTTGAGCAACTGCTGACCGAAAAAGCGCAACATAATGCCCGCCTGAGTGATATCGAAAAAGTGTTAGGTGAATTGAAGGAGAGCTTAGAATCCAAACGCAAAAAGACCGAAGAGCTCGACGGTTCTTTGGCAGAGGACAATAAACGATTGGCCCACAGCAAAGAGGTACGAAGTGCGCTGAACAGCGAGCTGACGATATTGACAGATATGGAAAGAAGGTGCGAGGGGCTTAAGGCGGGCGTTAAAAGCATTTTGCAGGACCGGTCGATTGAAAACAATAAATTTGATTATGTTGAAGGGATATTAGCGGAAACAATAGAAACCAATGTCGAATATGCGAATGCTGTCGAAGCGGTCCTTGAGGGACAGACCGATGCACTGGTAATCAACAGCACAAACAGAATGTTGGCTGATATAGAGACAATTCAAGAGCTTGACGGCAGGGTGAACTTCATTTGCCTTGATAAAATATAGCCGTTTGTGGACAAAAATGACTGGTCGGAATTGCCTTCTGTCAAAGGCAGGCTTGTTGAATTTGTAAAGTTCGATAGTAAATACGCACCGTTGGCCTGGAAGTTACTCGGCAAAACGTTAGTTGTTGACTCTTTACAGGAGGCAGTCGAGCTGGCGGAGAAGGCAGGAGTGGAGTTTAAATTTGTTACTTTGAATGGTGAATTCTTAAGTGCCGACGGGATGATAAAACTCGGGCCTTTGGGCAGAGCCACCGGTTTAATATCCCGCAAAAGCCGGCTGCGTCAACTGCAGGAGACCATCGCCAATATTACCTCTGAAGTTGCAGCGATTGAAGGCCAAATTGAGAGGAACAACCAGACTAAAGCACATTTGAATGAGCTATGTCAAGAGCTGCGGACGGCTGTTTATGAAGCGAACACCGAAAAGATGCAGGTAAGCTCGAAGCTCAGCGTGATAGAAGAAAATACAAAACGGCTGAGACAAGAGGAGCCGTTGATAGTTAGTGAGATTGACCTGCTGGCCGAACAGATAGCTCAGTCCGTACAAAAGGAATATGACTCGAAGCAGAAATTGGAGGAGCTGGAGGAGGTAAACAGCCAGAGAACGGCGCACATAGAAGAGCTTGAGGCAAAATACGCTGAGCAAAAACAACAACAGCAAACATTAGTGGACAGACTTACTGATTTGAAGATTGCTTTAGGGCAAATTACGGAACAGAGCAAGGCATTGAAACAAATAATTGCGAGTCTGCAAAGCCAGATGCA
Source organism: uncultured Pirellulales bacterium (assembly GCA_964559025.1). Lineage (GTDB taxonomy): Bacteria > Planctomycetota > Phycisphaerae > Sedimentisphaerales > Anaerobacaceae > NIOZ-UU13. The sequence continues at coordinate 12,482 of CAZLIO010000025.1, forward strand.
GGAGAACCGGACGGCTGCCGGGACAGCGCAGGAGGAAATTCAAAACTGCAGCGAACAATGGCTACAGGCTCAAAGGGACATTCTTAACTGCGAGGCCGGGGTGTCGGAGCTCTTTGTTGAAAAAGAAAAGAACCAGGAGAGCAGCCGATTATTACATAAAGAGATTGAAAGACTGCTTGAAGAACGAAAACAGACAGAGGAGCTTGTCCGGCTCAGACGCGCCGAAAAAGAAGAAACGGAGCAAAAAATTAACGAGCTTAAAATAGAATTGGGCCAGTTAGAGGTAAAACAGCAGGACCTGGTCGAAAGAGTGCAGGAGCAGCTTCAGATTAATTTAGCTGAGGCTTATGAAAATTACAGGGACGAAGAGGTTGACTGGGACAAAATAAGAGAGGAGATAGCCGAGCTTCGGAGTAAGATTGAACGGCTCGGTAACGTAAATATCGATGCAATCGATGAGCAGGAGACCCTCGAAAAACGACATAACTTTTTAAGCAGCCAGGTCCAGGACCTCAATTCCAGCAGAGGTCAATTACAGCAATTGATAAACCGCCTTAATAAAAAGAGCAGAGAAAGATTTCAGCAGACCTTTGAGGAGATAAGGGGACATTTCCAGGAGATATTCCGCAAGCTGTTTGGCGGGGGCAGGGCCGATATAATACTTGAGGATACTGAAGATATTCTCGAATCGGGGATAGAGGTAATAGCCCGCCCGCCCGGCAAGGAGACAAGAAGTATATCGCTGCTTAGCGGCGGTGAAAAGTCGATGACGGCGATTGCGTTGCTGTTTGCGGTTTTTAAGACAAAGCCGTCGCCGTTCTGTTTCTTGGATGAAGTTGATGCGGCCCTGGATGAGGCAAACAACGAGCGTTTCAATATGCTGCTGCGGGAGTTTCAGAAGGATTCGCAGTTCATAATCATCACGCACGCCAAACGCACGATGAGTATTGCGGATGTGCTGTTTGGGATAACGATGCAGATACGTGGAGTGAGCAAGAAGATAAGCGTCCGGTTCGGTGAGTATGAAGAGGAAACCGCTGCGGTGGCGTAATTCGTCGCTCGTGACTCGTCTGGTGTGTAAATGCGTAGATGAGTAAATGCGTGGATGGGGGAGTGCCGGACAGAGTGTAGGGGATTTATTTTTGCAGGCCAGATTTCTCGACTTCGCTTCGCTTCGCTCGAAATGACAAAGGGATATGGGGAAGATTAGGCCATCCCCAAGCTTCGCTTGAGGCTGCCACCCTTCCGCTTAACCCCCAGGGCTGTCCTGGGGGCTAAGGCTTTTGTCATGGCTACTTTCATGTTATATGCCCTTCCTTGAGTTGTCCGAGTAAGCTATGAATTTTGCACTTCTTCTGTCCCCGATGAAGCTTTGACACATACTCTATCATAGGACGGTTCCATAAGAAGCTGTACATTTGGTTACCCACAAGTAAAGCCGCGACACGACCACTACGAATTCGGTATACTACGTCTCTCTCCCAGCCACGAGCGTGAACGTGGTTGCTGTGAGGAGGGAGGTAGTCTTGCGGGTCATGGTCAAATTGGTTCTTTACCCTACGCCGAGGTTTGTAAATATCTCCTAATTTGTGTAAGTGAGCTGCTTTCGCTCTTTTTGTCTTAAGTGGGATATGCTTATCGAACCACAAATCATAGTGGGACTCAAAAGCCTGTGAGACTTTCATCAAGTAAACGAGGAAATTTCGCCCTTGACCAGTTGTGACGCCTGTAAAGCCTGCAACCCATTTGTCCCTCCAATTGCTGGTATCCAAAAAGGTGCGCATAAGGTGCTTACAAGTACAAAGTGTCACATAATCTCCTTGAAAGTTTGGGCCGCACCCCGTCTGTATAAAGTGTCCATCGCGGTTCTTTATACTCGTGATGATGTAATAATATACCGTAGCTTGACCAGTAACGTGCTTACGTAATGTGCTTATAGACAAATTCTTATTGCCAGCCAACCGACCTGATTTAGGGAAGGGTTGATAGTCGTTCTCATTTGCAGAACATTTCGCCCTACAACTCATTCAGCGTCTCCTTTCAGGTTTAACTGCATAACTATCGATTGTGTAGTATCCGCGTGAACTCTAAGCGCAACAAATCTCTATCTCAAGAGCACTGCCAAACACGGCCTTTCGTGAGCGCTATGCATAATACTGATTATCACCTTGCCATCATAATCCAGCAGATAGGTGCGAAGTCAAAAAAGCAGATTCTCGCTTTTGCTCGTTATTATCGACAGAATTCTATACAAGAATGAGTGAGAAATGGCGGGAACAAATGAATATCAAATATCAAAAACAAACATTCAAAAAGCTGGTGAAGGTGGGTGCTTAAGTGTTGAAGCCATATAGCAGGGGGCTTATAATTGAGAATATGGCAGCGAAAGCAAAGAAGAAAAAAATATCGAAGAGTAAATCCCTACAAGCGGCAGAAATCCAGGCGGCAATCGACTACGGGATAGATGTTTCTATGCTGATTGACAATATCAACAGAAGCTGCACCGAGCGTATAATAAGACATCAAATCGCACTTAATACTGCGGAGAAACTCCGGAAAGCGAGAAGACTGTGAGCAGAGACTTCTTAAACCTGATTGAAAGGCTTGTTAATGCCGGAGTTGATTTTGTAGTAATAGGCGGTTTTGCAGGCGTAGTGCATGGATGTACTTATGTAACCCAGGATATCGATATATGCTGTGACTTTAGCCCTGCTACTTTGCTTGCGCTGCAAAGAGCCATCTCGGATTTACGCCCTGTACACCGAATGACGCCGAAACGCAAAAAGCTTAAGTTGACAGAGCAGACGTGCGGACAATTCAAAAATTTGTATCTCGATACGGACATCGGTCAGTTAGATTGCTTAAGCTTCATTGATGGTCTTGGAGACTACAGCCAGGTCAAACGGGAAAGCGAGCTTATTGAAGTTGAAGAAATGAAGGTGCGTGTGCTAAGCCTAAATGCATTGATTAAATCCAAAAAGTCGATGAACCGCCTGCGAGATAAGGAGGCTGTCTTGCAGCTCGAAGCAATAAAGAAGCTAAGAAAACCTGAACAGGACATTCGATAGTAAGGAGCGGGTGGGTATAGCGGCGAATAATTTATTTGGTCCTGGTCTTTTAAAAGTGGTTAGAAGACAACCTCTTTGCTGTCGAAGACGGGGCCGTCTTTGCAGCACATTTTGTAAACGGTTTCATTTGAGCTGCTTACTTTACATTGGACGGCACAACTCTGACACAGGCCGATGCCGCAAGCCATTCTACGTTCCATCCTGAGCTGGCAGTCGATATTTTTGTCTTTGGCGATTTTGGCCATTCTTGAAAGCATTGCCGGCGGCCCACAGGCATAAATAATCGTATCCTTAGCGGCCAAATTAGACCGGTCGAGCCATTCTGCGAGGCAGTCAGTAACAAATCCGTGATATCCGACGGAGCCGTCGTCCGTTGCTACCAGTGATTCTATGCCGTACCTGGCAA
>CAZLIO010000026.1:0-10829 GCA_964559025.1 uncultured Pirellulales bacterium
TTAACAATAAGTTATTACACACTTTTACATAAATAACTTTTTGGTTGCGGCCGTGGGGCGAAGCCCGCGGCCGCGCCAAGTAATCTGTGTTTGTCCACCTGATTATGAATTTCTTAACAAGCTGTGACATAATTTGTCACAGTGCGGATATAAATATTGCCAAATCATCATAGGATAATAGATATTACCCGCAGATACGGTGAACTGCGCCCCTGCGGCAGGGACGCGGGTGAACCCCGCCCGTCGAAGATGGGACGGGGTGAACATCGCCAGCACAATAATAAAGTGATAAGGCACCCCGGCTGAGCTAACTCTTGCGGGGGAGCTTGGCCGGGCTGTTTTTTTTGTCCGAACTGAATCAATTGTCCGTTATTCTATCCGTTTCCTATAAAGCCGCGTCTGCAAAGCGCTTTTCCAGGCAGTCCAGTTTGAATCGCTTTGCTCACTGTCAATCGCCGCTGTTACCTGGCTCATCTTGGCGTCCAGGTCGTCGATATAATAGACAATAAAGGCCTCCGCTGTTGCCGGCAGCTTTGGAGAGCCGAATTCATATTGGCCGTGATGCGAGAGGATAATATGCCCGAGAGCGTCCAAGACTGTTTGCTCTATCTGCGTTCCCTTTGCCCTCAGTGCATCAGCCTTTTGATTTATCATAAGAAGGCTCTTGACAATATGACCTATTAGCTGGCCTGAATCGGTATATGTAAAGGCCATATCGTACGAAAGCTCTTCGGTCTTGCCGATATCGTGAAGAAATATCCCTGCCAAAACGAGGTCAGTATGCACCTGGGGATACAACGGTAATATCGCAACAGCCACACGCAGCATATTGTGTGTGTGCTCCAGCAGTCCGCCGATATAGCTATGGTGTAGCTTCATTGCACCGGGCGCATTGCGGAATTTCTCCATAAGCTCACCATCCGCCAAAAACTCCTCGACCAGCGTCTTTAACTGTGGATTTTTTATTCGTCCTACTATCTTTTTTACATCCTCGAACATCTGCTTCGTGTCTTTTTCCGTTCGCGCAAGAAAATCATCTATGTGGACCTCGCTTGCATCGACGAGGCTGATGTTATTTACGATGACTTGCAGGTTGTTCTGGTAAAGCTCGCTTCGACCCTGTATATGGACAAAGCCGGGTTTTGGCAGCGCCTTATAAATTGTTTCGGTTGCCTGCCACATCCGTCCGTTCAATTGTCCGCTGCGATCCAAAAGGAACATTGCGATGTATAAATCGCCTCGCGTTGTGCTTCGCAAAATCGGGTCTCTTATGATATAAATATTATCGATTGACTCTCCCGGCTCGATCTGGTTGATGAATTTATGTGCCATTATTCTCTCCGTATTTGATATTTCTGTTATATTAGTGTCCCAATCATATTGTCTGAGGGGCTTCTATGCAAGCTCCGTTATAAATTCTGTAATGAATAATATTGTTTGATACAGCCGCAGTTTGTTTTTCTGTTGATAGTACAGAACACAGTTTGTATCATTTCTTATGAGCTTTTCGCTAACGATAGCAGATGGAAAAATCATCGTTCGCTAAATTAAGCGTACTATATAAACAGGAGGTGTCTATGATTTATCAGGAACGTTATAGCGAGGTGAGCAGGAGCATAAGAAAAAAGTGCACAAGACAAATTCTGTTTTTTGCCTTTATAGCTTGTGCTTTTGTTTGTGAAGTGTCAATGGCAGGGGATTTTGTTCCCTTCGTAATTCCTGCAAAGCCGAATGCCGACTCGCTGATTGCGGTTACTTCTTTTGAGCCTATCAAGACCGACAGCGACCGCCTGCAGTCAGCCAGCGGGCACTTCTATCGCAATGGAGAACGCGTCCGTCTTTGGGGTGTCAATTTGTCGTTTGGGGCGAATCTGCCCAGGCATGAGGATGCCCCGTATGTCGCTGCCCGCCTGGCTTCGGCTGGCGTCAACACCGTCCGATGTCACCACTTGGACACCGCCCGGTGGCCCCGCGGACTGTGGAATGCTAAGGACGGCAAAACCATCACTCCGGAAGCGTTTGATAGACTCGATTATTTTATTAACCAACTGGCTCGCTATGGGATTTGTGTCAATATCAACCTGCATGTCGGCCGAGCACACAGCGAATATTTAGGGCTGCCCAAGGCCAACCGTCAATACGATAAAATCTCCAATATCTTTACACCCGCACTGATTGACGCTCAGAAGCAATATGCCCGCCAACTGTTGACACACGTCAATCCATATCGCAAGGTCCGTTATGCCGACGACCCGGCTGTGGCGATAGTCGAAATTACCAATGAAAACAGCTTCTTTATGTGGGCCAGCGAGGCTACGCTGCGGACACTTGGCCCGTACTATGCGGATATTCTGCAAAAAAAATTCAACACCTGGCTTAAAGAAAAATACGGTTCGGAGCAGAAGCTGCGCAAGGTCTGGGCCGAGGGCGCTGAACAGCTCGGAAAAAATCTCCTGAGCAACGGTAACTTTCGGACGACCGCCAAAAGTATCCCAAAAGATTGGAACCTGGAGCAGCATTCAGGGTGCAAAGCTTCGGTATCACGCCGGCGCTACCGGTTCCGTGACGCGCTGCGTATTGAGATTGATAAGGCCGATGATACCGAATGGCACCTTCAGCTCAAACAGCAGGGCCTTTCTGTTAGGGAGGGACAGTACTACACAGTATTGTTTGAAGCCGCCGCTGATGAGCTAAGGAAGATAAGCTGTAGTGTCAGCCAGGCAAACAGTCCCTGGAAAAATCTCGGACTGTCACGAGGAGTGGAATTAAGTCAAAAGTGGCAAACGTTTCGATTCGGCTTTGTTGCCAGGGCCGATGAGGACAATGCCCGTTTGAGCTTTAGCTTCGGCGCCGGCAATGTCCCGGTTTACCTTGCCAATGTTGAGTTTCGTCCAGGCGGCCGGGTAAGTCTGCAAAAAGGCGAATCCATTCAGACCGGCAGCGTTGCTGTTTTCACCGACAATGAAAGCCCCGTCCGTACCCTCGACCGAATGCAATTCTTAGCTGAAACGGAAAAGGCATACTTCGACGAGATGCGAAACTTCATAAAAAAAGAGCTGGACTGCAAGGCCCTTGTAACCGGCACGATTGTCTTCGGGCCGCTCGGATTGTATGCCCAAAGTGACATGGATTTTATTGACACCCATGCCTATTGGCAGCATCCGAGATTTCCGGGAAGACCGTGGGACAGCAACAATTGGCTCGTCGAACAAAAACCGATGACCGATTACCCTGCCGAGGCGACGCTGTTTCAGTTGGCCGCCAGACGTCTCCTCGGCAAACCTTTCACCCTCAGCGAATATAACCATCCCACTCCTCTCGATTCCCAGGCGGAATGTGTTCCTATGGTAGCCTCCTTTGCCGCTGCCCAGGACTGGGATGGTGTCTGGCTATATACGTACTCCCACAGTTCTGATAACTGGGAAAGAGAGAACTTGAACAGCTACTTTGACATCGACACCAATCCTGCCAAATGGGGCTTTATGCGGGCAGGAGCGGCTATTTTCCGTGAGGCAGTACTTACACCACTTGAGGGACATCTGGTTGCGGTCCTAAGTCAGTCATCAGATATTGTGCGTCAATTGGCGCAGCTACATCTTAAGTATGACCGTGACATGTTAGATGTTGTTTCTTCTCTCTGTGGTGCAACCCACCAGAAAGTGCTGAGTAATCAGTTATATGCAAGTCTTCGACCTTCATCCGGCGAAGAGCAGACAGACCGGTCTTTTACGGAACTGATATGGTCGGTTGAAGACGGCAAGGGATTATATATTGCCCATGGCGGTGCAGGTGTTCTGGCGGGGGACACGACTCGGTTCAAACGATGCCAAATCGATGACCCTGCCTTTGCGGTAATTACAGCCACCCCGCTCGACGGTGTATCCTGGTTGCGCAGCAGAAAAATATTTATCACCGCCTGCGGGCGGTGTGAGAATGTGGGGATGAAATTCTCTAAGGACAGGCGGACAGTGGGACGTCAATGGGGTCACGGGCCCGCACAGATTGAAGCGGTGAAAGGAACGATAGAAATAGCTGGCGGAGATTGGCGGTGCCAGGCGCTTGGGCCTGATGGCCTGGCCAAAGCCGATGTGCCTGTTCGGTCTGAGGATGGCAGAAACTATATTGACCTGTCGCCGCAATACGGGACTATGTGGTATCTTCTGATACAAAATTCAGAACAAGAGTAATTCATATCTCATGGTTATATACATGCTTCTCGATTGAAAGGAAAACGTAATGAACAAGAAAAGATTTTTAGTTGGTTTGGGTTCCCGCCTTGCGGGTTCCCTCATAATTATCGTTTCCGGCTTGCTTATCACCGGGACGATTGCTCTGTCTGCCGCAGAGAAGGGACAGTCACAGGTTCTTTTTGATTTTGGAAGGAGCTTTGATATCGGCTCGGTTGTAACGAGCGACGCAAAAGCAACCCTGCCCCGAAGTGGGGCGCTGCGTATTGAAACCGGTCATAAGAATCAGTGGCCCGGCATTACCTTAAAAGCACCGGCGGGGAAATGGGACCTGTCTCAGTACGAGTATGTATCCCTCGACGTTAAGAATCTTGGCACAAAGCCGGTTACGGTTTCCTGCCGAGTGGACAATCCCGGCGCGGATGGCAGCAACAACTGCGTAACCGATAGTATTGCCCTGAGTCCGAAGTCAGCCGGAACACTTATGGTACGCGTATTTCCAACTCCCTGGCGGCTTTCTAAACCGATAGAGCTGATTGGTATGCGTGGTGCACCTGTTCACTCCGGCAAAGTCGATGCCTCAAACATCACCCAGCTTCTTGTATTCGTTCGCAAGCCCGGTCTCGACCATGTCTTTGAGGTCAAAAATATCCGCGCCGGCGGCCGCGTCGAGACGCTGGATGTAAAGACTTTCTTTCCCTTCATCGATGACTTTGGCCAGTACATCCACAAGGACTGGCCCGGCAAGACGCACTCTCTAAAAGAGATGATTGCACAGGGTAAAGCAGAAGACAAGGACATTGCCGCTCACCCCGGCCCGACCGACCGCAATAAATACGGCGGCTGGACTGCCGGGCCCAAACTCAAGGCCACGGGCTTTTTCCGTGTGCAAAAGTACGATGACAAGTGGTGGCTGGTAGATCCGGATGGCCGGCTTTTCTGGTCGCACGGCATCGATTGCGTCCGCAGCACAAACGCCACGCCGATTACCGACCGTGAACATTACTACCGCAGCCTGCCCAAAGCCAATTCACCATTTGCGAAGTTTTATGGCGGCGGCAGCTGGGCACCGCACGGATATTACAAGGATCATTCGCCATATAAGACCTATGATTTCAGTCAGGCCAACTTCCTGCAAAAGTACGGGCGGGATTGGGAAAAGGCCTTTGCCGAAGTGACCCATCGCCGGCTCAAAAGCTGGGGAATAAATACAATCGCTAACTGGTCGGACAGCGACATCTATCTGATGCGCAAGACGCCCTATGTGTGTACCATCAGCTACGGTTCCAGAAGTCTTGAAGGCTCAGAGGGTTACTGGGGCAAGTTTTACGATGTATTTGACCCGAGCTTCCGGCAGAGGCTTCGTGAGCGATTGGAAAGGGAAAAAGGCAGGGCCATAGACGACCCGTGGTGCATCGGATATTTCGTGCATAATGAAATAGCCTGGGGCGATGAAGTGTCGCTGGCGATAGCCGCCTTAATTTCACCTGCCGAGCAGCCGGCCAAAAAAGTTTTTGTCGAGGACCTCAAGGCAAAGTATGGGACTATCGAAAAGCTCAACGCCACTTGGGACACCGAGTATGCAAATTGGGATGTTTTGCTGCAAAGCCGGCAGGCCCCGGACAAAAAGAAGGCCTGGGCGGACCTGACAGCTTTTTATACGAGGACCGCCGAGACTTATTTCAGTACTATCCGCGATGAGCTAAAAAAAGTTGCGCCGAATCAGCTTTATATGGGCTGCCGGTTCGCCTGGGTGAACGACCGGGCGGCGCGGGCGGCAACGAAGTTCTGCGATATCGTCAGCTATAACCGTTACAGCTACAGCGTTGCCGAGCAACATCTGCCGGATAACATCGATATGCCGATAATCATAGGTGAGTTCCATTTTGGTGCGCTCGACCGCGGCATGTTCCACACGGGCTTAAGGAAAACCACCAGCCAGCAGGACCGTGCCGACAAATATAAAAGTTACGTCCAAGGGGCCCTGCAGAATCCGTATATCGTTGGAACGCACTGGTTCCAGTACAAGGACCAGGCCACGACCGGTCGCGGCGACGGTGAAAACTATCAGATTGGCTTTATTGACATTTGTGACAAGCCCTACCCTGAGATAGTCCGGGCCTGCCGTGAAGTTGGATACGACCTCTATGAATATCGGCTAAAAGGCAAGTGAGCCTGGATGGGAAGCTGCGCGGCGCGCCACGAATAATGTTTTGGTTTTCAGTTTTATTATTACCAGCCGGGGGTGGGAATGGCCGGCTGCCAGCTCTCGGGTTGATTCCAGGTGGCCGGGTGAGCGGCCGGGTCATAAATCATCAACGAATTGCCGCCGCCGTCCGTTGTCGGATACCATCGGTCACTGTACTCAAACCGCAGTATTGCTGCTTCGAGAGGCCAGGGAAGCTTCAGGACGATGTTCTCACCGCCGTTACTCAGGCTGCCGGAATACTCGCCTGCGACATTGGTGCTTGTACGATAGACTGACTGAAAGGCCGCAAGATTACCGACGACCACAACGTATTGGCCCGGGTCAAGGAACATCTGTGGGAAGGTAAAATCAATTCCTCCGGTCAAACGCACACCCGTCAGGTTCAGAGTGGTTTGACTGATGTTCTGCAGCTCAACGAAATCGAAATCGCTGCCATTTTCAGAAGCGTGGTACATCAGCTCGGTGATACGCAGTCCATCCAGCAGTGCAAGCGCATCGGTAAAGGACTCGTCCGAGGTTGCAATGACGGCATCGAGCCCCAATCCGAAGACAATATCGCTGCTGGTGGTGTTCGTCTGATGCACCTCGACTGCAATGACATTATCACCGGCAAGCAGATGCTCCGTGGAGATTATGAACGGACCTTCGTAGTCTGCGTTGCCTATGCTGCGGCTGGCTGTGGTGGTGTGCTCGATAGTGCCGCTGGGCATGCCAAGACGCAGCACCTCAATGCCGTTGATATAGAACACTGCGCCATCGTCAATAACGGTGAAAAGCTCAAATTCTGTTATATCGTCCGGGTCGGCATCGAGGGTAAAGTGCTTTCTAAAGTAGTATGTCATAGGGCCAAGTGTAAGCGGCGTGTTCTTGGGCGCCGGTAAATCGGAATTCTCAACGTACAACAGTGCTTTTCCTCTCGGCCAGGATGAATCAATATAGTTAGGCCCACTCCATCTCCGTATCGCAGGTAGTTCTGTATCCGTATGCTCATAGGCCCAGACGTCATCAATGGCAATGAGGTTGGTCACGATAACAGCACCGCCTAACGGGTTGGCAACGCCGGGGGTTGGCAGCTCGAAAAACTCGAAGCTCTCTAATCCATCGGGCGCACGACCCTGTGAGGTATCCGTCGCCTGCGGCCCGTAGAAAACCTTGTCAATCTTGCTAAGCTCGGCATCGAACAGGGCGAGCACTTCCCCGTCGGCTGAGAGTCTGAAATCGACGTGGCCGGGCTGATTCCTGTCGTCAACGTCGATCACAGCGAAGCCCTCACCGGCTATGAAGCTCAGCGGGCCAAGCTGATGCTTGTCGGGCTGCGTTATGGGATTGTCGGTCAGGTATAATCCGCTCAGATCCACAGGAAAAACGTGTGGGTTAAACAATTCGATATAGTCGTCCTCGAACAGAACCTCGCCATTGGCGAACCACTCGTTTATCTTCAGTGTCTTTGGGTTGCCGAGTGGTTGAGCGATATTAGGCCGGCCAAAAGTAGGGATAGTAAGACGCCACGGCCCGGCTGAGCCCGCCGAAGTCTGACCATTATAGCCAATTCGACCGATTGACAAATCCGGCAATTGCAGTCCGAACTCGACCGAATCGAGCAGCACACCGTCTTTGTCATAAAGGTAAACACCCTCGCCGTCACCGTCAAGAGCGAAACCAAGATGGATGCCTGAGGTGGTTGTGTCGGAATCGGCGCAGAGGACCAAATGCTCGCCGGGTTTAATAGACGTGGTCCCGGCAGGGAAGACAAACCTCGTCGGACTGTCTGGATTGTCGGTTATGCTTATGCCGGACAAATTAAATGAAGCAGGGCCATCGTAGTACAGCTCTATCATGTCGGGGAATGTCCCCTGGTGTTCGACGGCCGAAATATTGATTGCCAGCACTTCATTGATGACCAACCGTCGATGAGTGGTATTGATGGTCCAGGTGCGCGAGACGCTTGGACTTTCTTCGCTTTGCCAAAAGCCGGCGGAATTCCTGCCAATTGCATAAACAGTATAAGACTGTCCGTTAAGCAGGTTTGTCAGCTCGATGGGCACATCCACCGACCGCTCCTGGCTCCACGGCCCGCCGTTGACGGAATACTTGTAATGTGTAATGCCCGGCCCACCTACGACGAGTGCAGCATCGGTACGGTGTGTCACCTCGTCAGGCTCGCCGCAGATCGCAGCGCCGCCGGGTACATAAGCTCCCATATCGAGACCGCAAGGCCCCGCACCAATCGCCGGCGAACCGGGCCTTAGATGGAAGCCTGTCGCGACTTGGCTTCGCCAAGCCAGCCACGACGGGTCAGTATTTGGCTCAAAGAAGATTGGGTCGGCGTCGATATTGCCCTGGCCGAGGTAGTGCCACTCGACGGGAATAATCGAGCGATTGATGGTAATATCTGTGGTGGCGGTGACCTCATCGAAAATGAGGTCTGTGTTCCAGAAGATACTGCCGTCCACGTACGCTCCGCGGCCGGGTCCGCTGGTCTGGCCGGCCAGGTCGAAATAAAGGACCGCCTTGTTCGCATCAACCACAGTGTTATTTTCGAAAGTTACGAATGAGTTCTCCTTGATGAGCGCAACATGGTCGATATCATGGAAGAGATTGCGGAGAAGATAATAGTCTTTTCCGCCGCCTGCGGAGATTACATTCGCCTCGCCGGCGTCGGTGTTGTGAATGTCCTTGTGAAAGTGTTTAAAAACGTTGCCCTCGATGTGGGCGTCGCTATCAAGGTCGAGGGCGTCATCGCCGCCACCCAAGAAGACATTGTTAAGAATTTGCGCGACCGGGTTAGGACGCGATGGCCCATTAAAATCAATCGCATCATTATGTCCCTTTGTGGTTCCGAAGACATTGTTTTCGATGATGAAGTAACCGTCTTCAGGGATACCGCGACCCCAGATATGCTCGCTGCGGTTGTCGGTGGTCGGCGGCTCATCCGGACCAAAGATATCAGTGAACACGCAGTTGGACACAATCAGCGACGAATTAATCGAGCTGACACGGCGCAGGTCGGTGTTGTCTAATGTAACGTAGTCGAGCAAAAGGCTGGAGTTTTCAAGTCCGACCATTCCGTTGTCGGTCCGCCCATACTCGATTACCGCGTATGTAATGCGATTGTTACTCATAGTGTTAACGAATTGAATGCCATTCCACGTACCATCTGCGCCCGGTGTGCGTGTGAATAGAATCAGCTCATATTCAGTGCCCTCGGCAATAAGGCGGCCCCTAATATTGATTTTTGCACCCGGGTCGAAGAAGACTGTAGTGCCCGGCATAATAGTCAGGTCAACACCAAACGGCACGGTCAAGTCGCCTGTAAGGTGGTAAGGACCCTCTTGTGGTGTCCAGGTGGTGTTCTCTGTCAAAACACCTTTGGCGTCATCAGCCTGCCCATATTGGTAGTATCCCTGAGTGCCGGCGACGCCGTCGTCGTTGCCTGCATTGATGCATGGGGAATTTTGCAGGAGGTGGTAATTATTATTCACCGAATCAACGAAAAGCGGGGCCTGATTGATATTGTTAACGCCGGGCCAAAACCGGCCGACATCAGAGTAATCAATGTGGATATCCGCAGGGTCGTAGTCGGTCTGCACCGCGTCAGCGGCAAGGATGATGGAGTTGATTACAAAATATTCAATCGACGGGTCGGTGGGATTGTACTTGTTGAAGGCCTGAATGCCGACGTCACGGCAAACGAGCGTGGCGTGGTTGAGAAAGACCTGAGCGCTGCTGCGGCTATTGGCCTTGGCCGAGATACCGATGCCGTTGTTCACAATCAGTACGTAGTCAAGTGTTACCTCGCCGTCAAAGACGCTGACGCCCTTGTCGAGGCAGTCGCGAAAGATATAATCCTCGACTAAGACAGTCGAGCCCAATGTGTCCAGCCCATCGTCGTCCGTATCGGCAATCACACCACGGCGAAGTGTTACATCCTGTCCGGCACTCTGGCTGTGGATATAGATACCATCGTTGTCATCCGGCCCGAGCATCTCTGTGATCCAGTTGTCCTCGAACAACAGGGCGGTGTTGTTAATCTCAGGCCCCATTACCGACCGGGCCAATTGGCAGTTGCGGAATGTCAGGTCCGAGCCGGAGGCCGACTGCATGACCTTGCCGGCGTTGTCGGTGATAGAGACATAATCGAAAGTGATATTAGAATCCTCCGGCCGGATAACCGGGCCCGCGCCGGTATGTCCACCACCGGATGAGTTTCCGCCACGAGTGATGTTCGTGTACTGATATATCGACGGCGCCGAGTAGTCGTGGTGGATTTCACCCCAGGCCCTGGCCGGGTCGTAGGCTGTGAACGTTACCGGCGCCGAGGCAGTGCCGAGAGACTCGATAGTGCCTTCCACGTCGATGTCCGTTCCCGTTGAGCCTGAGCTTACCCCATCGAGCAGGATTAGTGTACCCGGCTGGATGGTCAGTATGTGGTC
>CAZLIO010000026.1:10839-15936 GCA_964559025.1 uncultured Pirellulales bacterium
GGGAACCAGCAGGTCATCAGTTATATGTATAATGCCGTTCCAGATGGTGGAGTTACCTTCAAGTGTGCCGGAGATGCTTGTTATTGGCTCACCGGTCAGGTCGGTCAATAAACGGCTGTCCTCCATACCGTTGACATTGGCCGTCAATATAAAGTCGCCACTGCCTGTAAAAGTTACCAGCGCGCTTCCTAAACCATTGCGCAGCACAATCCGGTTTGTGGAGAGATTGACGCTCGGGTTGTCTACTGAAAGCGTCGCCACGGCGTCCCACAGCTCGCGTTCAATATTGCCGTCGCTTCGCACGACCTCGACCCGCACCAGAACGCCAATGCCCGGCAGATAGCTGTCACGAACCAGAAGCTTCGTGCTCAAATCCGGCACAATGGTTGGGGCTCCACCGTTATTGGCTAAATTGTTTTTCGGGTAATCATTTGTCTGATTGGTGTCATACCAGATGTCAATATACCCGCGTTCAAGCTCGTTGCCGGTGCCATTTTGGCCATCAAACGTCTGCACGACAATGCGATTTATACCCGGCTGCAGCGCTCCTGCACCGTTAGGCGGCAGGATGCCAACAAGCTCCAGGTCAAAACTAATGTCGCCGCTCGTGCCGGCATTCTGGTGGACCTCGACGGCCAGAACATTGAGTCCGTCATTGAGCAGGCTTGCATCCACGGTGAAGTCGAAGAAGGTATATTCAATGTCACCGGCGATGTTACTGCTGGCAGTCGTGAGGTAAATAATCCGGCCATTAGGCATGTTGCTGCGAGCAACTTCCACTCCATTGAGGAAAACGATCGCTCCATCGTCGCGCATCAGTGCCAGGTACAGGCTCGAATACCGTGATGCATCGTCCACGTGAAAGGAATGCCGGAAGTATGTAGTGATAAAGCGGTCACCGGAGGGGCCACCATTGACCTGGGTTACTTCAGGGCGGTTATTGCCTGCGTCTCCGTAGCCCAGCTCGGCCGGCCCTTCGAGCCAGGATGAATCGTTGTAATTTGGATGGCCAAACCAGCTTGTCCCATCAGCAGGTTTTCCCTGGTTGGAACCGTCGTCGAGGTATTTCCAGACCGAGCCGCGCTCCACGAGTGGTTCACCCCGTCCCGTCTCCGACGGGCGGGGTTCACCCGTAATGCCTTCTGGGCCGAACAACCAGGTACCATCTCTCTGCGACCATTCGGCGAACTGACCGTTCACCAGCACAGAGCGGGTCGTAACTGCGCTGGCTGTACCTGATAGTGTGAAGGTATTGGCGGTCCTACGGTAGTGATAGCCGTTAATTAGTGGAAGATTGCTGCTGATCGTCAGTCCGCCTTGTGGAATTTGGTCCAGAACATACCCAATGCGGTCCACGACGAACTGTTTCATTTGGTTTATCTTTGCTTGCGGGACCCAGTCACCAAGTACATGGTCTATCAACGGATTGAATTTCTCCGGCGCAAAGACCGTGTCTATCAGGTCCAGATACTGGTTGTAGTAGATTCTCACAATCTCCGGATGGTTGAGCAGTCGGTTTAATCCTGCTACTTGCTCGTAGAAAGTGAAGATGTTGCGGCCAGGGTCAGCGCTGCGGTGCCCCAGTATCGTGTCAAGGTCGTGCGGGACCAGCCAAAACCGAGGGTCATTAACACCTCGATACATCAAGTAATCGTCACCTCTGCCGGTATTCAAGCCACCCTCGCGATTGCCTGACAGCGAATCAACAGCGAGATACCGCATCCATTTTTCAATGTTAATGACTTGTCCGACCCTTTCCATGAACTCGGTATCAGAGATGCCGTCGTTGTTAAGTTCGTACGTCAGGTTGATTAAATCCGTCCAGTCATCATCAGACTCGTTAGTATTCTTGGAATAACCCCTGCGGTAGGTATCGGGATTATCACCTCCGTAAGCCAGCTCCGCCGGTCCTTGGTCGTCGGCCCCGCGATAAATGTTGCCGGCGCTGTCATCGGGGAAATAGTGGTCGGCCCAGTCGCTGTTGAGAACCTCCAAAGCGACGTATGAACCATACATACGAGCTGGGTCGTCCAGAGCCAAGTTTTCACCATTGACTCTGACCTGCACGGCGGTCGCGTCCGCTGCCGGCAGTCCCGCCATCCGCCACAGCACACTGCCCATTATCTGTGAAAACGCGTACTGGCTGTTGATATTCAGTGCGGTCACGCCCTTCCAGGGCTGGTCATGTGGAATGTTGAGGCGATAGTTGTTGGGTGGCGGTGTTCGAGTACCTTTGCCGCGGTTACGGATGCCCACTAAATACCTCACCTTCATATCCACTCCGTCAACAGTGATGAATGTGCCATTCATCTGGGCATCCGAGTTTCTATCAGAGGAGTTGGAGCCGATATACGCCAGCCTGCCCCGCTCGGCCTCGGTCATAATGAGATAATAAATCGGCTGGTCGCCCAGCGTCCAGTAGGGCTCGAACGAATCGTCCACCAGGTAGAGCAGATTGGTTACCTGCTCTGCGGCGCCGTCCACAAAGCTCGGCGCGGGCCACGTTCGAGAATTGCCCCCGGCATCGCTCGCTTCGAGGTAAAACTCGACGATTGTGCCATTTGGCTGGGAGGGTAGCTCCACGCCATATACACCATCATCAGCCTCCCCGTCACCGTGTGCTCCGTCGTCAAACATCATCAGGCTGTTGTAGTCATCAGGGTCGTGGTGTGGGTACGATTCTTTACTATATGCTGAGACGTCAACGCGATAGTGCAATGTCACCGTGATACCGCGCAACAGCTCATTGATGATGCGGGCCGTTACTGTCACCGGGTCGTTGGACCCCGGGATGCTCGGATAGTGTGACACGTCCAAAATCAAAGGTGCAACGTCATCAGCAGTGACCGAGTTAACCGTACCGGGTGTGCCCTCGTTAGAGATGCCGGCTGCCCAGTTTTGCCCGTACTCATTGGGCAGTATTGGATTGATTAGCTCCAGCGATTTGCCGCCGCCGTCGTGCTCATTCGACCAGACCCACCCACGGTGACCGTAATCTACCGGCCCCAGCTCGCGCAGGGCCCAGTCACCCTCGTCGGCATAGCGGACCCAGTCAATCCTCACTCCCAGGTTGTTAACCAGCTCTATCATTTCACCACTGTTGCTCAGCCGTCCATCCCAGCCGCCGATGACATTATTGACGCCGGGATACTTGGCCGTAAAAGCATTCACATTCCCCGCTACAACAAGGTACTCTCCGGCGCCAAGCGTTATATCCGGGAAAAGAAAGTCCACACCATTGTTGAATTGCCAGCCGGCTAAGTTGACCGGTTCACTCCCCCGGTTAAACAGCTCGATGTACTCGACGCCGATGTTCTCGGCCCCGGGGTGGGGATGGTAAGGGTGGTACATAATCTCGTTGATGAGCACTTCGATGGGATTAGCTTTGTTGGACCATCCCGGAGTAGGGCTGCTAAGGACCTGCCAGTTATCGCTGCCATCAGGCAGACGACCATAGGAGCTTTCTTCGGCCTGTGAGCCAAATGTAACACCATCGATCAGGGTAATGCCGTCAGATTCAAACAGGCCGATCTGCTCGCCGTCGGCACTGAGTTTAAAACTTGCATGCAGCGTCCCTTCGTTAGTTTCACTATCAGCCCAAATCAGTAAGTAGCCTTGGGGGCCGATAGTAGTCGCAGCAGGATTATTATCAGGGACCCGCCATCCGCCGGGAACAGACAGGTCATCTGTCAGATACAACCCGCCTATATTAATGGCATTGTCCCCATAGTTGTAAATTTCTATCCAGTCGTCATAATCGCCCTGCGGGTCCCGGATGAAGCCATCATTTTTAGCCATAAACTCGTTGATCACCAGGGTATTTTGCCTGTAATCGGCAAGCCGGGTCCCTGCTAACTGGGCAAAATCTGACATTTTCACCCTCGCCCCTGCGGCAGGGCCGGGGTTCACCCCAGGCACGCCATCCAGGTCACCCTTATAGTCCGTCGCTGAATAGCTCGCATCTAATACGTGGTTGGGGAAAATCCGGTCTTGCCGATCGGTTTTGCAGGCACTATTAAAATCACCCGTGGCGCAAGGCCCGGCACCATCCGAAGCGGTCAGAGAAGATGCGACCAACGCCAGTGATAGTATTAGGATTTTCTCAGATATGGTTATTTTCTATCTCCATCCTTACCAATGCCTGAAGCCACCGACCAGCCTTGCCAGAGCCATTCGCCGCGTTGCGCCGCAACGGGCGTCTCGGCAGATTGCTGTCTTATCTTTGTGGCTTGCCGTTTCGCCCCCACTGCTTCGCTTTTGCTAAGCAAAACGGTGGGGGCACAACGGTCCGGCGCAACTTATGGGCCTCGGAACCATGACTACTAAATATATACGAACTGTTGATATTTTAACATATATAGAACGATTGAGTCAATTAAAATAATCGCGAGCGGCAAATCTGCTTTGAACTAAGACTTACCGGAGGTGTAGAATCTTGTTTGGCGTTGTCGAAGCTGGTATCGAAACTGGAGGCTTGACGCCCGAGCTTCGAGTTTCCAGGGCAAGCATCGATACAAGCATCGACAACCTTAAACGAAAAAGATGGTTTTTGAAGAGTGATACTTTTTTACAGCCTCAGTCTTTGAATCTTCTCATCCACTTCGGCCAATCCTCCGGCCTGACGCCGCCGGCTTTGGTCCAGGAACCTTTAGTGTTAAACCATTCGTGCCACTTCAAGGTCCACAGCTCCTTTAGTCCGACCTTTCTGACAGATCCGTCCATAAACAGGCCGTTTATTCCCCCATCATGGCGGTTGATGCAGAAATAGTGCATTGCGCTATAGTGCTCATCCCAACCCAAAGCGGTGTTAGGCGGATAACCTTCATTTATCGGAGGCGGGTCCAGGTAGTGTGGACGCGCACCCCTCCAAACGCAATCCAGAAGCACCGGCACATTCATGGCAGAGGAGGTCAACCAGTGATCCATAACCCATTCATTCAGGCCGTAGCTGCAGAGAGGCTTAGGCTCAAATAACAACCAGGCGTGAAATTTAGTGCCGCCTCCTATGTACTTCAATGCCCAGAAACGTTTTTTGACGGCACTATCAATACGCGGGTCTGTGATTAATACGTCAGGGTTCTCGATGTAGTGCTTCGT
>CAZLIO010000027.1:0-15736 GCA_964559025.1 uncultured Pirellulales bacterium
AAAAACGATTTTTTTCTTTTCAAAGTATGCCTAACCTCAATTTTGCAGAACTCATATAAGATTAGGATAACTATATGGATGGTAAAGAATTTTTGAACTGTCTTAAAAAGGGTCAACGCCTTTATGGGACCGCGATTATTTCCCCTTCTCCTCTATGGCCATTGGCGGTAAAGAGAGCAGGTGTGGATTTTGTTTTTATAGATACCGAACACATTCCTATTGATAGAACCACTCTTGCTGAGATGTGTCAGGTTTACAAGGCGTTTGGATTACCCCCGCTCGTCCGTATTCCTTCTCCTGATCCTAATGAGGCTTATAAAGCTCTTGATGGAGGAGCATCGGGAATCCTTGCTCCTTATATTGAATCTCCGGAACAGGTCAGAGAGCTGGTTGGTGCTATGAAACTGCGTCCGTTGAAAGGTGAGCGATTAAAAGAGGCGTTACAAAATCAAGATTCTCTTGGACCAGAGCTTAAAAATTACCTGAGAGATTGGAATAAAGACAACTTTTTAATAATCAACGTGGAAAGTGTCCCGGCCCTGGAAAGATTAGAAAGCATATTGGCCGAACCCGGTCTCGATGGAGTGATTATAGGCCCACACGACCTCTCTGTAAGTCTTGGATTGCCTGAACAATATGATAATCCCCGATTTGAGGATGGCGTGAGAAAAATCGTTTCTAAGGTCAGGGAAAAAGGCTTAGGTGCAGGCATTCATTTCTCTGAAGGGCCGGAATTACAAATCAAATGGGCCAAAGCGGGCGCGAACATTATAATGCACAGCTCAGATATCGCCCTGTTCCAGCAAAGATTGAAAGGAGATATCGCGGCGATTCGTCATGCTTTAGGGGAGGAAGATAGTACAATAAAAGAAGAAAAGGATATCAAGATTTAATAACATATCTGTTAACGAAACCTTGTAATGAATAAGAACGGTTCCTGAGGTTGACGAGAAGTTAAAGTCATAACTATGTAAGAAGATTGAAGAGGTCTTTTATGCTGTTCAGAAGTTCTCATATCCTTGGACTATCATTGTTAATTCTTATATCTCCTTTAAATCTGCCGGCGTCAAAAACAAATCTTGACTTCACCAATAGCATCATTGTTACGCCGCAAAAATTAGGGAAATTAGAGCACAAAGCGATAACGGTACTGCAGGAGGAGATACAAAAAAGAACAGGTATTCAATTGAATACTGCAACAAAGTGGCCAAAGAGTCAGCAAGCAGCCATCGCTATTGGACAAGAAGAACAAATGAAGGATTTGGCAGGTTCATATTCAAATATTTTTGCAAACGGCCCAACTCTTAACAAAGAAGGATTTAGACTTTTAATAAAGGAAAATGTGATATTAGTGGCAGGCGATGATCCGCGTGGTGTTTTTTATGGTGTAGGAAAATTACTCCGCAGCTTATATATGAAACCCGGTTCGATTTTGGCCCCGAGCAATTTGTACATTACCACTTCCCCTCGATACGGTATTCGCGGTCACCAGATGGGATACCGGCCCAAGACAAACGCTTATGATGCCTGGGGCTCTGCACAGTTTGACCAGTATATTCGGGAATTGGGCATTTTCGGCACTAACAGCATCGAGATTATACCGCCAAGAAGCGACGATACCCTGACGAGTCCTCATATGAAACTTCCCCCCATAGAAATGATGATAAAACAGGCGGAAATCATCGATTCCTATGGAATGGATGTCTGGATATGGTATCCGAATGTAGGAAATGATTATACGCAGCCGGATTCCGTTCGAAAAGAATTAGAGGAAAGAGAAGATATATTTAAAAGATTGAAACGCATTGATGTTGTTTTTGTTCCAGGCGGCGATCCAGGGGACTTACATCCCGATGTCCTGTTCGAATGGCTGAAAAAAATAGCCAAGGTTCTTAACAAATATCATCCAAAGGCGAAAATCTGGGTGTCTCCTCAGGCGTTTCGTCCAACTAAAGAATGGTTGGATGCTTTTTACGGCAATGTCAATTTAAGGTATCCCTGGTTCGGTGGTGTTGTATTTGGGCCCTGGGTTAAAACGCCTTTACCTGAAATTCGAAACATTGTAGATCCAGAGATTCCCATCCGCCGTTATCCGGATATCACTCACAGTATTAGCTGTCAGTATCCGGTAAAAGACTGGGATTTGGCTTTTGCCATGACGCTGGGACGTGAATGTTACAATCCGCGTCCGGCCGCGGAAAAAGTGATTCATAATGTTCTGGATGAGTTTGCCAATGGAAGTATAAGCTATTCTGAAGGTATTAATGATGATGTGAATAAATTCATCTGGAGCGATCAGGACTGGGCCCCGGAGACTCCGGTTATAGAAACCTTGAGAGAATATAGCCGGTTATTTATTCACCCCGATTTCTCGGAAGATATTGCCCAGGGAATATTAGCGCTGGAAAGAAACTGGCATGGGCCTCTTATAGCCAGCAAGTCTGTCGAGGTAACACTGAAGCAGTGGAAAAATATGGAAAAACAGGCCCCGCCTGCGGTTGTGCAAAATTATCGGTTCCAGATGGGGCTGCTGCGTGCTTACTATGACGCATATATTCGGGAGCGGCTGATTTATGAAACAGCGCTGGAATCAGAAGCAAGAGAAGTTTTACGAAATGCAACTATCATTACTATTCAGGAAAAAATAGAACGGGCTGAATCCATTTTGAACCGGAAGTGGGAGAAGCCGGTTGCTCAAGATTATAAAAAACGCTGCTGGGAAATTGCCGATTATTTGTTTGAGGCAATTGGTTCACAAACCTCGGTGAAAAAACATCGAGCACAGCGGGGCCGGGGTGATTTTATGGATTACATTGATGCCCCGTTAAATAATGCCATTTGGCTTTTATCGCAATTCGAAAGGATCCGGCAGGTAGAAAATGAAAAAGCAAGGCTGGCGTCCATAGATGAGCTGCTTAATTGGGACAATCCGGGACCTGGTGGTTTTTATGATAATTTGGGACTATCTATAAACACTCCACGGCTTGCCGATTATCCGGAGTGGGAAGAAGACCCGGGCAGCTTACAATCACCTCGAGTAAGTTTCGGTGCGGGGCTACGAGGCCGGGAATGGGTCCATACGGTACAAGCGAAAGGCTTCGACGGAAGTGCCATACCGTTGGCGTGGATGAATCAAATAACCACCCTGTACGAAACACCTTTAAATGTCGTCTATGAAAACCTGGACCCCCACTCAAGTTATATTTTGAAAGTGGCATACACGGGACGGTTCCAGGCGAATATTCAGTTGACGGCTGATGATGAATTTCAAATCCACGAAATGAAAAAGACCGGAAAGACCCCTATTAATGAATTCCCTATTCCCGAAGAAGCGACCAGGGACGGCAAATTAAAACTGACGTGGACCTGTGCAGAAGGCGAAAGAGGCGCCCAGGTGGCGGAGATATGGTTGATCCTTAAAAATGATCCCACCCCATAATCCGGTATAGTACAAAAATTCGGACTTGGATTGCGAGCCATGTGTCCCCCCGAAAAAGTTTGTTTTACGTGTTACTTAAGGGCTGCTATGAGGCCATTCTGTCATATCTGTCCCTTTCCGAAATCTCTTGGACCAGTCCCACCAGCCATCAGGCACACTGGACTACTCACAAAGCCCCCCGAAAATGGCCCCATTTTTGTGAGCCGGCGCCTACAACCCGAATACAACCGTACAAACCGTTATCTCCAAATTCTGAAAAAATGCTCACTCCATAAGTGCCGTTTTATGAGTAGCTTACGAAAAAGTAAAAAATTGTGCAACGTATTCAATGACCATCGTCAATTAGTAAGTGACTATGGCTAACACCTCGTGACATGGATGCCTCAAAGAAAACTTCCGTGGCAACAGTGATTTTACAATTTGACTTTGAGCTTTTCATAGGTGGACGACATTAAAAAAAGAGCTGACACTTTTTTCAAGTCGTCAGCTCTATTAATAATATTGGGCGTTTTGCTTTATCTGAATTAATCAATTGTGCCAAGGCTGCGATTAGTTATGGATTCACTGCACGATTATAAATGCGAATGTCGTCGATCAGGCCGGAGAAGAACGTGCCGGCATCGTAGTTCTTCCCGACACCTATGTATAGACCCATTTGAGAACTTTCCAGACCGGGTTGTGTGTCTTCAGCGACCGCGACGCCATCAACATAGAGCGTTCTGTGCGAGCCATCCAAGACAAGACCTATGCGGTGCCATTGCCCATCGGTGATAACTGTTTCGGAATACAGATGACCTGCGGAACGACCAGTACATTTCAATTCCGTCATCAAGTTACCCTCGGCATCCGCTGCGAGCCAGTTGGCCGCGCCCTGTTGCGACACAACGACCTGTCCTAGCGCACCACCGTTGACCCAGGCTAAAATGCTGAAGGGACCATCTGCCGGATTCAGGACTGCGCCAGCTATGGCACAGCCATCGACACCGTTCAACTGAAGCGCACCATCTACTTGTCCGCTGCCGGGCTGCCATGAAGCACCACCGACAACAAAGGCATCGTTCACACCCGCACTGTCGTAAGCAACAGGGCCCTCTTCTTCGTTTAAAGCCCAATGTGCTACCAGTGTGGGATCATCAATGGATTGTCCCCAGCAGCTCATCAAAAATTCCAGGTCCAAAGCGTCCACGACTCCATCGCCGAACAACATGGGTGCTATGTCAACCATTGGATCATCCCTGCCCCAGGATTGGATAAGTCTCAGGAGGTCTTTGATATCCACATTCCCATCACCATTAAAGTCAGGTTGAGTGGAAACAATTTCATATACTTCCACGGTTGAGACAGGCACGTCGGCACTAACTCCCCCTCCAATGGCATAAATTTTTCCGTTTACCTCGCTGGTAGAAAGAGAACCCCTTGCCGTCGGCATATCGGATTTCTTGGCCCAGGTATCCATCGACGGGTTGTACTCTTCCACCGCAGAGAAAACCGATCCCATGCCAGTATCACCCCCAATGGCGTAGATTCTCCCAGCCAACACACTCGTGGAAAACATGCATCTTGGAGTCGGCATATCAGTCTTTTGAGTCCAAGTATCCGTCGCCGGATCATATTCTTCCACTATTGCGTTAGCTGCGCTCCCCATCGGACCCACTATGCCACCGATGGCATATATCTTCCCCTCCACCGTGCTAGTGGAAAGAAAGCACCTTGTGGTTAGCATATCAGCTTTCCTTGTCCACGTATCCGTTGCCGGATCGTACTCCTCCACGATGGGAACGTTACTATGCTCAGGATACAAGCGACCACCAATTACATAAATTTTGCCATTAACCACACTGGTGGAGAGAAAGCACCTGGCGGTTGGCATATTGTCTTTCCTCGACCAGGTATCCGTCATCGGGTCGTACTCCTCTACATTTGAAGTTGTTATCTTCTGACCAGTTGCACCTCCGATGACGTAGATCTTGCCGTTGACCATACTGGAGGAATGAAAGTATCTTCGAGACGGTATGTCCGCCTTCTTCAACCAGGTGTCTGTCGCCGGGTCAAACTCTTCCACAGTCGAGAAAGCCCCTCCGTGAATGCCGGATCCCCCGCCGATGGCATAAATTTTGCCATCGACAACGCTGGCGGAAAGACCGGTCCTTGCCGTTGGCATGTCGGCTTTCCTTGTCCAGCTACCCTCTGCTGCCAAACTCACGGAAGTCATGCCTATAAGTCCAGCTACTACCACAACTTTGAGAATGCTTTGCGTATTCATCTTTGCTATCCTTCCTGGTTTGCGGTAAAATTATCTTGTCCTATCTCCGGGCGGGCAAACCAACCACCCGGGGCAAGTCCGGGCTGGTGAGGATGTTGCCGACATCGAGTAACTCATCAGCCCTTACATTATCAACATTTAGTCAATTGACACACACTATCTTCTCACCCACTTTCATTCAACAGGTCCCAGGTAGCGATCCAGCCAGGCGAGGACATCTCCTCGAATCTGCTTGTAGAACAATCCAAACACACCATGTCCACCGGGATACAGCTTATGCTCCTTGTGTTCATCGGGAGTCCCTAAGAGCTCGTACATCGGTATCTGAGAGGTTTTTAGTGGCAGAAGGACATCTTCCCTGCCATTGACCATCAGTACCGGGACTTTGACCCTTTGAGCGTAGAGGGCAATATCGAAAGACCGGGGCAAATCAATGGGAGGAATTCCTCCCACCACGAAGATACCTGCATCGAGACGGTCCTCCACCGCCAGCATAATGGGACCCAACATTGAACCCGAGCTCATTCCGTAGTAGGCAATTCTTCCGCTATCGATGTCATCCCGGGTCTCAAGGTAATCGATGCATCGGCTTAAATCCTTTGCCATTTGGATTGTCCAGTCTCGGTATGCCAAGGGTGTCTCTACGACACTGGACATGGTCCAGATGCGACCGCGGGCAGAGGGCCGCTCGTACGTTCCCTTGTAAATGGGAAACAGCAGAGCCCGACCGCTCATTATAACGTACTCTGTCAGGTGCCTGTACGGCAGCCCTTTGAAAAACTCCTCATAGACGGCCCCTGAACTTGGGAAGTAAATGACCGTTTGATACGGCGGTTTGACGGCTTTAGGCAGGAACAGATATGCAATCACACGTTCACCACCATAGGCCGCGTCGAAGGTGATCTTCTCTTCTCGCCAGAAGGGTGAACTGCCCTCGATATTCTCGGCGATGGGATTCAAAGGCGTTCGATCGTATTTATACTGAGCCTTAATTGATCGAAACTCTTCATCTGTAAACGGCTCCAAATTGGATAAATCCCGCGTTGGATATAGCTTGAGAGGCCTTAAGAGTACATGCGGCAGCGATTCTTCTCCTTGCGGATACTCCATACACCGAAAGCCGTTCAGAGGCGACCGGTCCCAGGGTGACCGAGAATCCTCGGCAACAAACATATAGGTTGGCTCGCCCCAGCCGCCACCAAGGAGGTAGCGGAGATTACCGGAATCGTCGGTCGCATTGAGACACCACTCCTTGACGTTGCCCGCCATATCGTACAGCCCTGTATGACCCATGCCGGGATGACTTCCGACGGGAGCAGTGCCATCCATGTCGAAATTACTGAAGGGTACAATTGCGAGAGACTCTGCTACGCAAGCGGCTTGTTGCCAATGGTGAACCGTTGGCAGGCTCTTACCGACGAATTCCGCGTAGGCCGCCGCCTCATACCAGCTAACACCGGAAACCGGGTGTTGGTCTTGCCCCTCGGGATACATTCCTCCCACCCATGTGGCCGGGCCGGGTTGGCCTGTTTTATCGACGAACTCACTGATGGCTTGCTCCCATGAGATCTCACGGCCTTCCTTAATGAATTCGGTCTCTATCCAAAACTCACGTTTCTCATAACCGCCTTGATCCACAAAGCGCTTGAACTGTTAATTTGTGACTTCATATTTGTCGATCAAATAGGCCGGAGCCTCTACGGTGGTGCTCTCAGCGTAAGAGGCCGTATGTATATCAACAATCCATGCATCGATCCACACCATCTCGCCTGGCAGGCCCTCCTCTCGCAGTCGGACATCGAAGGAATTGTCTGCAACGCATTCGTATGTGTCGAATCCTTTCTTCTCTATCTTCCAACGATACGTGCCATGGGGAAGAGTGATATTTTCCAGCGTAGATTGCCCAAGATACTGCCAGGGCTCATCCGTCGCCGTGTATTCCCGATAGAAAACACCCGCCCCGGCAGGAATCGTGGAAATCAAGTAATCCTTGCAGATACGGGGCCACAACTCCATGAGGGTAGGGTCCTGCGGAATGTATTTTCTGGTCTTTTGGGCCATAGAGAAGGCCTCAACGTAGTCCCCCTCTTTGACAAGTCCAATCACTTTTGGCAGTGCTTCGCCTTTGGCCCATTGCAAGTTCGAGGCCTGCCGATACTTTACAACCGTTACAACAAGACCGGCCAGGAGCACCATAACCACGCTGGCGGCTGCGATACGCGATTGGTGCCTGCGTATGAATTTCTGTACGCGATAGATTATCCCGGGAGAGCCAGCAAGAATCGGTTCGTGCTTTAAATGCCGTTCGATATCTTCAGCCAGAGCATGTGCCGTCTCGTACCGTCTGGTTCGGTCCTTCTCCAGGCATTTCATCACGATCCAGTCCATGTCGCCCTTTAACAACTTTCGAAGTGCTTCAGTGTTCGCCTGTCGATAATGGGCTATATCGGTCAATTTTTGACCCAATGTACTGAGTTTGGTGGAGGGCTTCAACGGATCCGTCTCGCAGATTATCCGCTGAATCTCAGTGTACCCAGCCTCACGGAGCTTGTCTGCATCAAAAGGTGTGGTTCCCGTCAGTAGCTCGTACAGCAGGATGCCGAGTGAGTAGATGTCGGTGCGAGTATCCACATCCAGCCCGCTCATCTGGGCCTGTTCCGGGCTCATGTACGCCGGTGTACCGATAAAATGAGCGTACCGGGTAAACACCGTTTTCTCTGTAAGCCGTTGACTTGTTGCTTTTGCGATGCCAAAATCAATAACCTTTGGAACAGGTTTGTCATCGTGCATTGTCACCAGGACGTTCGACGGCTTGATATCGCGGTGGATAATTCCCTTTTGATGCGCGTGCTGGACGGCATGAGAAACCTGAACTAACAGCTCAAGGCGCCGGCATGTGTCTAATTTGTTCTTATCGCAGTACTCGGTGATTGAAACGCCGTGGACAAGTTCCATGACAAAGTAAGGCCGGCCGGTCTCTGTGGCACCGGCATCGAAGACTTTGGCGATGTTCGGATGATCCAGAACAGCCAGGGCCTGACGTTCGGCTTCAAAGCGGGCAATAACCTGCCTGGTATCCATCTCTAATTTGATAATCTTCAAAGCGACCTTACGGCGAATAGGTTCCTGCTGCTCGGCCATATAAACCACAGCCATGCCACCTTCCCCAATCTTCTCCAGTAGCTTGTAACGGCCGATGACTGTTCCGGGATCCTCGATCAAAGGAGAAGTATCCAAGGTGATGTCCGGGCCAAAGGGCGATGCTTCAAGGAAATCGCCCGCATTGTCATGAGATCGGAGCAAGGATTCAACTTCAGCCTGAAGATTCGTATCGGTTTCACAGACTTCATTCAGGTAAGCCTTTCGCTCTGCCTCAGTTTCTTTCTCAAGAGCTTCGGTCAGAATTGCCTTAATATGTTCAAGGTCCTCAGCCATTGTTTTACTCCAGTACAACTTGTCTTCTATATAACAGTGCGGAATCTGTGGTAGAGATGGGACACAAAAAATGAAATAATTTAGAAAAAATCAGCTCTATGCATCTAATCATAGGACTGGAATAGGCATTTAAACTACCGCTTTCGGGAATACCAGAGCCATATCCCATGGGTAATTCTCCCAGCAAGAATACGCCGTTTATGAAGGGTAACATCAGAAATCAGAATCTCCCCCGTCCCTGATTTCGCGGTGTAACCAGGCGCGAGCGTATGTCCACCATCGTGTCGCAGTCCGTCGAGAGACACCCTCTATTTTGGCAACCTGATCAAGAGAAAGCCCGGTGAAGTAACGCAATTTCACTAATTCGGCGTTACGAGGATCTGTTTTGCTTAGCTTCTCAAGAGCTTCATCAAGTGCAAGAAGATCTTCAGAGGAACTTTCGTCAGATAGGGTCAGCGCCCACAGAGCGGATTCCTCAATATCGATCCGCTGACGCTCCCCACCCGCTCGCAGGCTTTTCTTCCGTCGAGCATTATCTACGAGAATCCTTCTCATCGCCTCCGCTGCCGCTTTAAAGAAATGACCGCGGCTGTTCCAATTCTGATCCTTCGCCTCCACCAGTCGAAGATATGCCTCGTGAACTAATGCTGTCGCCTGAAGTGTCTGACCGGGCGTTTCCTGTGATAGTTTTTGAGCAGCTAAAAGACGAAGCTCCTCATACACTAATGGAAGTAGTTCATCTGTAGCCCTTAAGTCACCTTTTTCTATTGCGTTGAGAATACGTGTAACATCGGTCATGGTCAATCCTGAAATCAGGTATTATCTTTTTTCAAACAAAAGCTAATGGTAAAGAACACATATAATATGATTTGCTCTCCGTGGATGCGTCAGCGAAGTTCAAATTTCTTAGGAGGCTTAAAATATTGTACAATAAAAGACAAAGTTTTTCAAATGCTGATATGGAAAGTTTCCGAGTTGAGTGTTTCCTGAATCAACCTAATCAACCTCTACAAAGCCTGGAACAAACCGGAAAAAGCCAAAGAGTGGCGAACAAAACTACCTCAAACAGAGGCTAAGATAAAGTGACATTGCACCTCCAAAATGGGCCAATTTTCACTCGCAAAACTTTTACAACCAGACTACAACTCGAAATGCCCTTATCTGCCTATTTCCAGAAAATCTTAACTCCATAAGCTATTGTTTATAAAGGAGTTAGGCTGTGGTAAAAAAATTGCCATCGTATTCAATGAACGTTTTCCAAGAATGGCAGGGCTGACAGTGTCTGCAATCATCAGCCCTTTATTCAATTTCGATGATTGCTTCGGTCCAGCGGAGCAGGTTCCATTGCTTTAATTGCACGTCAGCAGTGAGAACGTATGTTCCCGGGTCAATGGATGCGTTAATGATAAGGCCGAAATCAACCTGTTGTTCGGTTCGCGAAGGGATAGTGACCGAAGCAGTTGTGGGAATTGCATCAAATCCGGAGGGTAGGTTAAGCGTAACTGTGAACATACGAGAGTCGTTGGAATGATTGAATGCCTTTAAGCTGATTTGAACGGTCTGGCCGGGCTTAGCTTTCCGGCCGTAGGGGCTGAAGCGAATCCATCGTTCATCGATGCCGTAGTTTGGCTCATCCCATGGGAAGAGTTCAGCAAGAAGCTCCTTGCGCGTGGTCAAAGTTTCTGACATGTGGTCAAGCTGTCCGGCGCCGAAGCTGAAGGGCTCAACGACGTGCTGGTTGATGAGTAATGCTCCGGGCGGGATTTTTCTCAGAAGGTTGAGGCAATAAAAGTAACCCATAGACTCGTGCAGAAAGTTGCGATTGAGCAGGCAATAGTCGTCGATTCCTGAAGGGGTAAAGGAGTCGCCGATGAAGAAGATTTTTTCGGCATTGTCTTTCTCTACGAGCAATGCGTCGTGGTAGATTGTCTGGCCGGGGAAGTAGTGGAATGTGAATGTAAATTCCTTCCATCGCATCTTGTGGGCCTCAGACATGATGTTGATGTTCGGGATAGGAATGGATGTCAAGCAGGGCAGGCGATATCTCTCGGGGTGTTTGAGAATATCGACTGAGGAGCCGGTTGCATAGACGGGGCAGTCGAACTCGGCGAGGCAGGCGGCAACATCATTAGTGTGGTCATCGTGATAATGTGTGATAAACAGGCCTTTGAGGCCGGTTAGTTTGCCGGCCTCTCTTAGCTCGATAACTTTGTCGAGTATCCGGCGGCTGCCACAATCGATGAGGAATGCGGAACGGTCTTTAGAGATAATCAGACGTGAGTTGCCGATTGGTATGATCCACTCGGGTGGCTTGTCTTTAATTACTTCGGCCCATGGCATCCATCTGACCTTGGGATTGGGGCCGAGGACGCGCCGTGCGAGGACGTCATAGTTGTCCTTGAAATACCATCGGCCCGCGCTAATGGACAGGTAATTTTCGTAGACTCTTTGGAGTCGTTGTATCAAAAGATTGATCGCTTCAATGGGTTTGTGTATAACCGGTCCACGGACCGGGACGAGGATATCGGGTCTTTGGGCGGCGACTTTTTGCAGGCTGTTGATGAGGTCACCCATACGGCCTGCCCAGCCGTGGTAGCCGCCGATCTTTGCTTCTGCAACGGCGTCCTGGAGAGAGTACAGGTCGAACAATTTTCCGTTGCCGTAGATAATGTCGCCGACGAAGACATATTTAAGGCCGTCGATCTCGATGAAGTATGAGAGAGCCTGGCGAGTATAACCGGGTGTATCGATAACCTCGACAGGTATTCCTTTCCAGGAGAAGTTTTCGCCGGCCTTAACGGTTCGGCCGATCTTCAAAGATTTAGTCAGGATCTTAGTTCCCTGCTGGGCGTAGTCGTGAAACCGGCGGCTCGTAAAATCATTCCAGAACCGCTCGACGTTGCTGAACTTTTCCACATCTGATTCGGGTACGACGGCCGCTGCCCCATTGTCAACAAGTTGTCGCCCGGCCCAGACGACATCACGCCGGCTGTGAGTAAACAGGACCATTTCAGCCTTTTTGATTTTGCCTGCCGGATATCCGTAGATGACTAAGTGGGCGTTGTCTCTTTCTATGCTCACACAGTTGACCGGTCCGGAAATCAATGACACGTGATCGCTCAGCTGGATGACCTCTGCGCAAAAGGATTCGCCGGCTAAAGACAAAATAAGCAAAACGGCAATGACTGTCGAAATTAAGTTTCGCATGGACTACTCCACAGTTATCATAAGATTCGTTCTACAAGTTAGGTTGACATTCCCAATATGACCCCGGCTTATCTATGGTAAAATCCGGCCACGTGTTAGAGAGAGTCTATGAAGCGGACTTTTGGGATTGAACATATGATTTTCGTTTGGAGAGAAATTCCATCATTGGCATATTCCTTTCTCTTGGTTTCTTACCTGACGATTATCGCGACCCAATGCGAGGAACCATTCGGGCGAGCAATTGTGACCGTGCTTCCGCCAGATATGGTTGTAGCTGGTCCCCACTTACCCGTACCGATATTGACCCAGTGAAGCTCAAACGTCGTATCTGCATAACTGTCCAACTTCAAACCGACTGACCCTCCAGCATTCTTTGTGAAATAGAGGATATACGCATTGCCCGAATCGGCCGCTAAGTAAGCTTCATCAGACTGCCGGTTTGTCAACATGTCCAGCCTGGGCTCGACGTCCCAAAACTTAACCTTGGTTTCGACCTTCCTTGTCGCGCTAATGCAGCTCTTCGCTACAGCGCACAAACCTATCCCTGAGGTAGGGCGATGAAACCTCACTCCGGCCACGCCGACGAGTAGATTGCGCCACCATTCTTCGATCGCGTTGTCAGTATCTCCCGGTTTGAATCTGCTCCAGGGTTTGCTATTTAGGGCAATATCGTTTCCATATATTTTCGTCATATGCAGCAGATACGGTGGATCCGTGTCCTTAGCCGCATCAGCTATCCATTTTACTTTGTTCCAATGTGCTTCGTCCGCATGCCTGCTGTTGGCCTGAGATACATCGACATAGTCGTATTTGCCACGATTGCTTAGCTGATAAGTAAGCCCTCGAGATGTTTCTGCCTTGTAGACATCATCAAACATATCCGTAGTTGAGACACTCTTGCCTTGGGCACTTGCTTTACCTTCAATGAAGCTCATCCAGTACTGTCCCCATGCCGGGTCTTCATGCGTTTCATTGTTCATGCAATAGAGCACGTTATTGTAAGCCAACGTAATTGAGAGTAGTTTGTCGATAAATTTGTCCTGAAAACTTCGAACCAAGTCGTACTTCTGCTTCCTGGGTCCTGATGCACTCTCATACTTTGGATGTCCCGGCACTCCCTGGATGAAGGGATGGCCGCCAAATGAGCTGTACGATGCTGCTAATCCCGACGATGCGGTCGTATAGTTTATATTGTTTTTTGGATTCCATGGACTCACAGGCCAAGATCCCCAACTGCCATCGATCAAATCAAATCTGTCCCAGACTTCTATCTGAATAATGACATTCCGATTCTTGGCTTCGGCTATAAACATCTCCAGACGCGTCCAGAATGGGCCGGTCATTGTGTTTAGATCGTACTGAGCACCTGAATGAGCGCAGAAGTCAAATCCCTGTATTCCGGCTGCCATCCCCGGATCGAGCACACACCGAAGATAGTTCCCTCCTGCGGCTACTAACTCATCCATGGCGTTTTTGATTTGTTCGGTTGTACTTACACCTCTACTATCATTGTCATTGTCGGTGTCGTGATCGATAAACGGGTTATGACCGTGATTCCAACCGCCGAGCAACAGTATGCGCTGGCCATCATATTTCCAATAGCGCCCATCGATGGCGATCTGAGCAAAAGTGGAATTGCTCCAGGTCAAAGCGATCATGAGTCCCAGGAATATTCGCGGGACATTTCGCCATTTCGTTTTCATGAAGGTCCATGCCGAAGCCTCAGTCGATTCCATATAGCCGGCGCCGGAGAGGCTTGTCTGTCGATTACAAAGGATTGGTTCCCATGTATGTCTCATTGTTTCTCCTTTCGGTCTTAATGGTGACATTAGCAGATTCACAATGTCCATTATAATTGTATCGTGAATCCGAAAAGCTGTCCAGATAAGATACGAAGCGTGGCTGATAAATCGTAACTAAGGATGCCTCAAAAAAAATTTGTGGCAACAGGGATTTTAGTATTTGGCTTTGAGCTCTTCATAGGTGTTTGTTGCTCTCTATAAAGTTCCTGCCTGGAAGAAGGGATGGACTTCTTGTGAGAAGAAAAAAGCTAAATCTTTGCACCTTGTTTTTATAATTGCAGCCGCCTATGCACCAGAATCTCACTTTGGCCAAGCCAGGGGAAAGCTATCCATCCTGGAGGCCAGCGCGACGTGGCCATCTGCGAACGCGCAGTTTCCTTTGCCGGCGATACGATTACCGCTGGGGGCACTATGGAATCCCGCAATGATATCAGTGAATGTGCCTATACCATCAGGGCCGGGTTTAACGTTCCATGCACTGCCCATTTTCTCAACCCAGGTTGGGGCCTCGCTCGACGGCCAAATAGGGAACAGCGCGGTGTCGTTCAGGCCCTGCGTGTTGAAACCTGGCTCAACAAAGGGACCCTCGTCGGCGAACGTAAATGTATTGGCTGGGTCCCTGATATTCATTAGCTTGTGTACAAGCGGGTTACAGGGGCTGTTCTTAGGACCTAAATATGCATTCTGAGTGTAGTTCATCCAGGGATTGTAGTTTGTGACACCAGTAGCGATGTCGTCGTCAAAGTCGCTGTGATTGTAGCCGGATTTTGCCAAACGTCGGAAGGTTGGACAGACAAGCGACCGCACGCTGGACAAATATGTGAAAAACGTGCTCCCGTATTCCGGGTGGTATCTCAGATTCACATCTTCATTGCACCAGCGACGATGGGTGCTGACATCTCCCGGCAGGAGCTCATTTGTGCGAAAGTAACAACTCCGCGGCCCCGGGAATCCATCATCATACTCATGGGCGTACATTTGAACGGCAAATGTGAAACCCTTCAGGTTTCCTTGGCACGCCGCAGATTGGCCCTGCTCTTTTGCCTTTCGCAGCGCCGGCATCAGAATGGCCATCAATAAAGCGATTATCGCGACCACTACCAGTAGCTCAATCAAAGTAAATCCTCTGCGGTTGTTCATTGCAGGTCTCCCATTTCATACAAATATGTATTCATAACCTACCGGCTTTACTGGTGATCACTGATTTAAGACCCAACATTATAACATTATACTAAATGATGTACATCCAGACAATTCTATTCCCTGATCCGCTATGCTCTTTTTCTAATTGGGCTCTGACTTGAAGTCAAATGCTTCGGACAAGTTATGGCATAGGTAGTGCCCTGAGTTTCTAAATTGCCATAAAATAATGGGGCCTATACGGAATCTGTCAATATAGGCCCCGTATTAATACAAATCTGCAATATAAGCCGCGCAATCAATATCCGGCTAAATCCCGGCTGAAGCTGCAGGTCGATACAACCTGATATCATCGAAGTACATCGTACCTGAACCACCGGCCACTGGATTATTCCTGTTACCAAGACCAAGGGAAATCGTATTGACATTGGCCAGGTTCACGCCCTGGTC
>CAZLIO010000028.1:0-15647 GCA_964559025.1 uncultured Pirellulales bacterium
ATGAAGCGAAGGCACATCTTTGTAATGGTATATCTCGTCCTTATTGTGGCTTCAACAATCATAGCACAGGCGACAACCTCCCTGGGGGAAGTCAAGAAGAACGATCAATCATCTACTGAATACAAGCTGGTTTGGGCGGATGAATTTGACAAAGATGGCCGGCCGGACCCTTGCAACTGGACCTATGAGCGCGGCTTCGTCCGGAATGAGGAACTCCAGTGGTATCAGCCGGATAATGCGCGATGCGAAAATAGTCTGCTTATCATTGAGGGCCGACGCGAACGCAAGCCTAATCCCCGTCACAAGCCCAATAGCAAGAGCTGGAGAGAGAACAGGAGATACTATGAGTATACGTCCGCAAGCCTTACGACCAAGGGATTGCACAACTGGATGTACGGACGCTTCGTAATGAGAGGCCGGATCGACACTCGTGCCGGTCTCTGGCCTGCCTTCTGGACGTTAGGTATCAAAGGCCGGTGGCCGAGTAGCGGCGAGATTGACATCATGGAATACTATCAAGGCATGCTCCTGGCAAATGCAGCCTGGGGCACAGAGAAGCGATGGGTACCCAAGTGGGACGACATCAGAATACCCATCACCGACTTCAACGACCCCGACTGGCCCACGAAATTCCATATATGGCGGATGGACTGGGATGTGGACAGCATAAAACTCTATGTTGACGATATACTTCTGAACACGATCGACCTCAAGAAAACGTTCAACAAAGACAAAGAGGGAAAGAATCCATTCCGGCAGCCACACTACATAATCATGAATCTCGCCATCGGCGGTTTAGCCGGAGGTAATCCCTCAAATACGAAGTTTCCGGCAAAATTTGAGGTGGACTATGTTCGTGTCTACAAAAAACGACTTAAGAACACGACTGTTGCACTAAGCGCTACAGGAGACATGCAATAAGGCACGCCGCTGAGCTTTTGGTTCGATATCAGATAGCAGGCGGCGAAGGACTTAATATTCAATATTAAACATTATTCTAAGGAGGTGTTTGAGTATGGGCATTAAAGCTTTTATTACAGCAGCGTTTTTGTTTGCGGCGTTATCAACAGTTTCCGCAGAATCGCTCCCCGTCTATTTCGGAACTTATACGTCGCGGGGAGAGAATTCCAGTAAGGGGATCTACCGCAGCGTGCTTGACCTGGAGACGGGAAGACTTACTAATCCGGTTCTTGCGGCCGAGGCCAGGAATCCATCGTTTCTCGAGATTCATCCCAACGGCAAATTCCTGTATGCCGTCAGTGAGTCCGGCGGAGCGGGGAGTGTCAGTGCGTATGCGATTGACGGGGACACGGGAGGCCTCAAGCTCCTCAATCAACAGTCGTCGGGCGGTGCGGGGCCATGCCACGTCAGTATCGACCATGCGGGAAGGAACGTGCTCGTTGCCAACTACGGAAGCGGAAGCGCCTCGGTGATTCCAATCAAATCGGACGGCAGACTCGGAGAACCGACCGGCTTTGTGCAGCACGCCGGTTCCAGCGTGAACCCCGGGCGCCAGAAGGGGCCCCATGCACATTCGATAAACGTCAGCCCGGATGACCGCTTTGTCTTCGTCGCCGACCTTGGAATCGACAAGGTTATGATTTACAGGCTGGACGTTGAAAAGGGGACGATAGTCGCCAATAGTCCTGGGTTTGCAAAGGTCAGGCCCGGCGCCGGGCCGCGACACTTTGCCTTAGGCCCGAGCGGGAAGTACGCCTACGTAATCAACGAGCTCGATTGCACGGTAAGCGCCTTTGCCTACGACTCGGCTTCGGGCGCTCTGACGGAGGTGCAGACCATCACGACGCTTCCGAACGCCTTTGACGGGTCAAATTCGTGCGCTGAGGTACGCGTGCACCCGAGCGGGAAGTTTGTCTACGGCTCGAACCGGGGGCACGACAGTATTGTGGTTTACCGGGTTGACCCGGCCAGAGGGACGTTGACTTTCGTCGAGCACGAGACGGCCGATATCAAAACGCCGCGGAACTTCAACATCGACCCGACGGGCAAGTTCTGCCTCGTCGCCAATCAGGGCGGGGACAGTGTCGTCGTCTTTCGGATAAACCAGAAAACCGGTGCGCTTGAGCCGACGGGGCTTAAGATTTCCATCGCCAGGCCGGTCTGTGTCCGATTTCTACAACCGGGTCGTAACGTTTCTAAATGAGCGGGTGAATTGGCCGCGATGCGTTTGTGAGCCGGACGTCATACAAAACCATATAAACAATAGTTGGATTTGGAGAACGCCGTAATGCAGACTCTTTTGTATGTGATGGATCTCTTTGGCGTTGCGGTTTTTGCGATAACCGGCTCGTTAGCTGCCGGAAGAAAGCGTATGGACCTTTTCGGAGTTGTCGTCCTGGCGACAGTTACAGCTCTGGGAGGCGGCACACTTCGGGATTTGATTTTGGGTGCCGGCCCTGTTTTCTGGGTTTCAGCCCCAATATATCTTCTGGTGGCAGTAGCAACAGCGGTCGTAACTTTTTTCTTAGTCCGCTTTTGCGGCTTACCACCTAAGCTGCTTTCAGTGGCTGATGCTTTCGGCCTGGCTGTGTTCACGGTATTGGGAACGCAGAAGGCTTTGGACCTGGGCACTTCCTGGGGCATTGCCGTAGTCATGGGTGTTATGACCGGCGTTGTCGGCGGCATGCTCCGTGACGTCCTGTCGGGAGAAATTCCATTGATTCTGCGTCGTGAGATATATGCTACGGCATCTCTTTGCGGGGCGATTACCTTCGCAGGCGTTTCGGCCGCTCCGGTAAACCAGGGCCTTGCGGCCATTGCCTCGGTTGCTGTAACACTCGGGCTAAGACTCTCCGCAATCAAGTGGAAGATGTCACTTCCTCTTTTCATCTCTTATAAGAATGACGACAGATAATGAAGAAAATCCAACAGGAGCATGCAAGCGACTCAGACATGGCAGCGCTGCGGCCAATCGGAGCGCC
Organism: uncultured Pirellulales bacterium; assembly: GCA_964559025.1. Lineage (GTDB taxonomy): Bacteria > Planctomycetota > Phycisphaerae > Sedimentisphaerales > Anaerobacaceae > NIOZ-UU13. The sequence continues at coordinate 2,943 of CAZLIO010000028.1, forward strand.
TACCTCTGTGTGCCATATCTGCTCCGGCATTTTTTCGAATATCAGCTCAGAACACCCTTGATAAAACTCTGATGCTCACTAAAATTATGTCGAGAAGCTGTTGTGAGGTGTCTATTCACAAGGGATTTCAAATTCAGTTTAAAACGGATCTTCTGAAAGGCAAAACACAATGGAAGATAAAACAGCACAACTTCCCTGGGAGGCCTTAAAACACACAGAAGGAGATATCCCCTGGTCGACATTGTATAAGTTTGCCGCAGAGGTAGTAGTTGATCCATCGGTAGTAGATGCACTTATCGAATTGTACGAGCAGGCCCTGGAATCCGAGTACGAACACGAACATTACGAAGAGTTTTATGTTCCGGCGATATTCGCCCTGGCGGCGCCGCAGCTTAGCGATGAGAGGCGCAGTGAAATTGGTGAGGTCTTAGTTGAAAAACTGGCTGATGCCGGATATGAAGATGCCGACGTACTAATGGAGGTTTTGGCGGCAGCTTGCGGCTCAATGGGCCCTGTGATTCTCCCGGTTATTCTGGATACGATAGCTAAAGAACCAGACCATCGAGGTGCGTGGTTCCACCTGTGGGGCCTTACAGAATTGGCTCCAAAAAGCGATGACACTGAAGTTCGTAACCGTGTAATCCAGGCATGTATGGACTTATTGACACAGGTGGACCGCGGAAAGATTGAACCGATGGAAGCTATCAACGCGGCCTGGACTATAGCTGCTATGAAATACGATGAGTGCGGCAAGCTTCTGCGACGCTTGAAAAAGAAAGCTGCGAGGTCGTTTTGCAGCGGTGATTACGCAGATGCCTTAAAGCTCTTAAAAAAAGGCCGTTTGGATTATACTCTTCCGGCGAATTTGTGGGAAAAGCCGGTTAAAGAATGGCTTGAGCCACGATGGCAGATAGCAAAAAATTGGTACGCCGGTGAAGACAGCAGAGAGTATGAGGACCCCGAACGGCAGTCCGAAGAGCTTACCGTCAGATTTATGGAATCGGAGGAAGCGGGGAAATTAAACCCCGAACTCTTCGAGGATGCAGGTTTTATTGTAAATTACGTGCTGGAATATGCCTGGGTTTATGTCGGCAGCAGCCCGGAGAAACTTGATGAATACACGCTGGAAGAAGTGTTGCTGGATGTGTTCCCTCGTAAGCTTACTGCTGAGAGGGATTTGTTTGAAAAAGTAGCCCCCGTAACCGAGGTTTTTCTGAGGTGGCTGGAATCTGAAGGCATACTGGCCAATACTTTTAGCTTAGTTGAAACTGTCCGTGGCTGGGCTGACACTATTGTTGCTAATGGCATGAATCCACAGTATTGGGGGATGGCCAAGAGTTTTATGATGCAAGCGAGGGCCGATGGGGTAGATACGCAAGACGAGCAAGCTATGCAGCGGTATATTGCCGAATGCAATCTTCGGCGTATGGGGCGAAAGTTGTCTGCCCAACCTGACATCAGAGACCTTTCACCTCCGATGCCTATAGTGGAACATTCACCTAAAATCGGTCGCAACGCACCTTGTCCCTGTGGTAGCGGCAGGAAATACAAGAAGTGCTGTGGCGGAATAAAGAATGTGGACATAGACAGGTAAAGTCTGGTTTGCGTTTGTATTTTGTTTGACCTTAGACTGTGCAGGCGGAGTGAAATAATAGAATAATCGAATAGCCACCTAATTATTGGCCTTGGACAGTCCACAGGAAACGGTGACTGTCCCTAACAAATAACCTTAGCTGAGATTTTGGTCCACCTTTGCGAAAGCTACGGCGGATCTGCGATTTTATTGTTATAAGGAGAAGCTATGACAATCCTTCAGCATATTGGCTTCCTGGCGGTAATGCTCCTTGCCGTAAACGCGTCGGCGGCGTCTGATGAAAAGCACACGTTTTGGAGCGAGCAGCGCAAAGGGGCTAACGGGGATGGTGGAAAGAAGCCTGAGGATTGGTTTCGGTCGGCTGGTGACTTGGGGCTGCAATTTATCAGGCTCTCTCCGGTGGCACTGGGCCTTTTATTCGTACCGGTCGGGTGATTGGGACGGGATGGACTACGAGCTGGGTGTCGAGAAGTTAGGCTGGAAGTACTGGGAAGCCCGCGAGCAGGGAAAAGGGCATGAACAGCTTATCCGGCGGCGCGATAATCCCCTTTGGGATGTGTTCAAAAAAGAATTTGCGGAAAAATAGGGTCGCGGGGGGCGTTAAGTTTATCACAGATTTGGGAAAAAAACTTCCAAAATTTATTTGACGCGTGTCCCTGGTCATACTATATTCTGTCTTTTCTGTGTTTTCAGTATTGATATGATTGATTTTGGAGGTTAAGCAATGGAGCAGAAAATCCAACTGAAAGAAAGTGATATTCCTCGACAATGGTATAATCTGGCGGCGGATTTGCCTACACCGCTGTTGCCGCCTCTTGGGCCTGACGGCAACCCTGTTTCGCCGGATATGCTTGCCCCGGTATTTCCGATGAATTTGATAGAGCAGGAAGTCAGTGCCGAGCGCTGGATAGACATCCCGGAAGATATTCTCAATATTTTGTACCGCTGGCGTCCTGCGCCTTTGAAGAGGGCTGTGTATCTCGAGAAGTATTTAGAGACCCCCGCCCGAATTTATTATAAAGACGAGAGCTACAGTCCGCCTGGAAGTCACAAGCCCAATACTGCGATTGCACAGGCCTGGTACAACAAGGAATTCGGCATAAAGAAATTAACAACCGAAACCGGTGCCGGCCAATGGGGCAGCGCTCTTGCCTTTGCCTGTCAGTTACTCGGGCTTGAGTGCAAGGTCTTTATGGTAAGGATTAGTTTCGACCAGAAGCCTTTCCGTAAAATTATGATGCAGGTCTGGGGCGCCAATTGCGTTCCCAGCCCAAGCAATGAGACTAATGCCGGCAGAAAAGTGCTGGAAATGATGCCCGATACGCCGGGCAGCCTGGGCATAGCTATTAGTGAAGCCATTGAAGAAGCTGTAACCGATACGTCCGGTACGACCCGTTATTCGTTAGGCAGTGTGTTGAATCATGTCCTGCTGCATCAGACAATAATTGGTCTTGAGGCGAAGAAGCAGTTGGAGATGGCTGGGGAGAAACTGCCGGACATCATTATTGGTTGTGCCGGGGGTGGTAGTAATTTCGCAGGTTTGTCTTTCCCGTTTGTTGCTGATAAAATCAATGGTGCCGATATTAAAATCATTCCGGTTGAGCCGACGGCCTGCCCAACTATGACCCGTGCACCTTTTGCTTATGATTTTGGAGACACAGCTTGTACCACACCACTTTTGGCGATGTACACGCTTGGACACGCTTTTATACCGCCTCCAATTCACGCAGGAGGATTGCGGTATCATGGCATGGCACCGCTGGTTTGCCAGGCAATCGTGGAAGGTCTGTTGGAACCAAGGGCATACCATCAGCTGGATTCATATAAGGCGGCTATGACGTGGGCTAAAACGGAGGGTGCTATCGCTGCACCGGAAACCAGCCAGGCTATTGCCGCCGTTATTGAGGAAGCAAATACAGCAAAGGAAGAAGGCAAGGAAAAAGTCATTCTGTTTAACTACAGCGGCCACGGCCTGATGGACCTTATGGGCTATGATGCATATCTATCCGGAAAACTTGTTGATTACGAGCTTCCGGAAGAAGAGCTGCAAAAGTATCTCAAAGACCTTGAGAATCTGCCTAAGGCGGAAATGAGGAAAAGCGGCAAATGGTAGGTCTTTTATGGGGTTTATGGATATAAGGTTGTAGCAGGGATTTATAGAGAAATATGGTTTTTTGAAAGGAGATTGTTATGAAACAGAAAGTATTGTTGGCAGCCATTGTGTTTTTAGCGGCAGCTGCTCTGGTACAGGCCCAGGACGAGCTGCATGGGTCGGTCGAAGTAACTTACCTGAGTAAGTATGTCTGGCGCGGCTTCGAAATTTTCGGTAACCAGAGCGCGATTCAGCCGGCGGTTAACCTGGATTTGTTTGGCACAGGCTTTGGTATCAGCGTCATGGGCCACAGGGCCAATTCAAGCGGACACGAAGCCGGCGAGCGCTGGGACTACACATTGTTCTATAAGAACGCCCTTTTCGCCGACGAATCTTATGCCACACAGTATATGCTTGGATGGGTGTATTATAACTTCCCGGATATGAGCAGTCAGGCCTTCGACCTGCAGGAAATACAAGCAGTTCTTTCCTGGCCAGAAATTTTACCTGTAGAAGGCTTGGTCCCGACCTATGTTCTTGTCAAGCTGTGGCCGTCTGAGGGCGGTTCCACGGTCGGTGGAAATGCTTCAGGCTTTGCCCATATCTTCATGCTCGACTACGCCTTACCCATAGAGGGGCTTCTGCCTGACGTGCCCGAGCAGGTTTTGAGACTGCACTCGGAATTTATTTACAACGATGGCGTTGATCCCAGAGGAATAGGTGTGGACCATGACTGGTCAAATGCCGTCTTTGGCATCGCAACGGACTTCGAACTGGCCGAGAATGTAACTCTTACTCCGGGAGTGTATCACCAGGTAACAATGGACAAAAGCGTCAATTCTAATTCGGACGAGACCTGGGTTACCCTGGGCATGAAGTATGAATTTTAGTACTGCTGTTATTTTGATGTGGGTGAAAAAGGCCGGTTCTAAGCCGGCCTTTTTTGTGTGGTCTGACCAGCCGTGTACTGCTGGGTAGAACTGAAAAATCCTATACAAGCCCGACAGTGAAATGACAGCTTGGCTTCCAAGAAGTTAAAAAGCCAACGGTCGGATTCGAACCGACAACCACTGGTTTACAAAACCAAATTCGCCACTTCATTCTGGCCTAAAAATGCGATATTGGACTCATATCGCTGGTGATGGCTGTGACTGAAAGTATACAGGTGATAGAGGGTGGAGTCATTTTGGAGTCATAAGGTCACCCTCTACTCCACAGTTGTCTTTGTATATCGTTACGATCCATAATTCGGTTGTTTTGCACTGGTCCGATGTTCGCTTGACGAGCACATGCTGGGCCAAGTCCACAAATATCTCCGATGTCAACCGATTCTATTCTTCTGACAGAACATCCACTTCGGCATCTTCGGAGTGATGAGCAGTATGCGTAAACCAATTCTCCGGCAATGGCTTCTGGTCCCTGAGGTCGAAAATTAGTTTCTTGGGTTCGGGATCACCTTGCAGTTGAATATCAGCAAATTCGATTCGCCGCAGCAATCCTGTATCCGGATGTGCCCAAATTCTAATTACTCTCGGTCCTTTTAACCGACGATTTTGCCGGGTAGCGTGCAAATAAGCCCATGATGGCTCCTGATCCTGCTCGACGGACACAGTGCCAAGATATTTGATTTTATAACGTTCCCGTATTTGTTGCAAAGTATCACTGAAATCAAGTGTTAATAAACCGGCCAAGTCTTCTGGCACAGGTATTCTAAATGCCTGCGGGTTATTGCTTACCAGGACTGGACGTCTTGGACGAATCAGCCAATTTGTTTGTCCATCACTACCATTTATAACTGTTTGGCCGGATGGAGTATAACGGTATAGAACAAACTTGTCTCTGCCACGCAGATAAAGTGTGGCACCATCGAAGATGGCTCGTTCCTGGCGATTCCTCCTCTCAGCAGCAAACCTGCCGGAGCCCCGCTCTCGTCTACCTGTTTTCTGGTCCCTGACAATGATGGAGTAAGTACGGTCGCCTGCGTTTTCGATAGCTGCAATCATCTGGTCTATCGTTGCCATTGCCTTGTTTGAAGGTAGGGACATCAGTAAAACTGCGAGCGATACAATGATCATCGCGGCCGTACCCCACCTGATAGCAGGGCCGACATACCGATGCGGCTTCTGAGGACCTGTAGCTCTTTCACTGTCCTGTTTCTTTTTATCTGTTCTTATTGATTGCATGAGTTTATTAATACGGCTTTGCCTGGCGTCCTTGCTGTTTTCGGCAAGACCTATAAGCATGGCATGTACAAGCTGGACATCGGCTGCACGACAAAGCTGTTTGTTATCCAGTTGTTCCGAGGCTTCAGTTGCAGATTCATTGAATTCAGAGTCGCCAGACTCTGCATCTATCCACTGATTGCTGAGTCGATCAACAAGATTATTGTCAGATTCATTCGGCTCAGTTGTCATGTGTTTACCTCCATAACAACTTTTTTTCGTCTCAGGCAGTCAAGTAATTGTGCTCTTGCCCGTTGCAGTCGTTTTCTGACGGTTTCCAATGCGATTTTTGTGATGTCAGAAATTTTTGAAGCAGGCTGATCTTCAAAATATCGAAGCTGAATCATACGCTGATAACGATCGGGCAAAGCGTCAATACAATACCTTAATGCATCGATTTTTTGCTCCCATGTATCACCTGGTCTTTCATGGATATGTTCGATTAGCTGACTCAAATATTCCAGTGTATCACAACCCGTGATCATAATATCAGATTTGGCTTTGCGAAAATGTGCCATGATAAGCTTTGCGGCAATACCTCTGATCCAGGGCCCAAACGGGCATGACCGGTCATATTCATTAAGCTTTCGCCAGGCGACCAGCATCGTTTCCTGAAAGAGGTCTTCAACGACGACCTGATTACGCACAGCAGCACGCAGGTATGTAATCAGCATGGCCTCATTCTCCCGAACGAGAATCTCAAAGATCGCCTGAGCTTCATTTTGTTTTTTTCTGAACTGCATATATTGATTCCTAATTACTATTGTCATGAATTGCTGATGACAGGACAAAAAAACGTGATTTTTTTAATTTTGTATTCTTTTATATTTTTTTGTCCTGTCAACTTCCATTTCAGACAACAACATATAGAAATCGCATGATTACTCTAACAAAAAGGACAAGAATATGCAAAGAAGACCAACTTGTTGTATCAATCTGCTTGGTACTTTATGGCCACCTTCTCTCTCTTTCCTAAGTCTTGGATAAAAAAATTGTTTTGGAAAATCTCAGTCAACTAAATAAGGAGATACATATCATGAAATGGTCAAGAATTACCAGTTTGTATATTGTTTGCCTCATCTTGTTGTGCAACTCCCTTGTTTCTAATGGGCAAGGCAAGCCTCCCAAAGATGGCGATTTTGGCTTTATAGAACGCCAGATCGGTCTGATTCTGAATACACCCAAAGCCTATGAAGGTTATACCCTGTTTGCTCCTAAACACTACACCCGCACCTACCTTATGGACAACCAGGGACGGATCATCAATACATGGGACAGTCCCTATGAGCCCGGTCAGTCCGTGCATCTTCTGCCCAATGGTCATCTTTTGCACAGCAGCTTCATGAAAGGCTCCGGTGGGATCGGCGGGGGTGAAGGCGGACGTTTGGAGGAATATGACTGTGAGGGGAATCTCGTTTGGGAATTTGATTACTACACCAAAGACTATGCCACGCATCACGATATTGAACCCCTTCCCAACGGCAATATACTGGCTCTGGCCGTGGAGAGAAAATCTCTTCAAGAATGCCTGGCTGTCGGCTTTACCGAACAAGCCTTGCGCGATAAAGAACTCCTGCCCGACTATATTATTGAGATTGAACCCATTTATCCGAATGGCGGCAAGATTGTGTGGGAGTGGCATGTATGGGATCACCTGGTCCAGGACAATGACCCGACCAAACCTAATTATGGCAATCCGGCCGATTACCCCGAGCGCATTTCCGTAGAGTGCAATGGGAACAGAGCCCCGGCTTTCTGGAATCACATGAATTCCATCGACTACAATCCACAACTTGATCAGATTATGCTCAGTGTACGCGGCTGCAGCGAGCTTTGGGTCATTGATCACGGCACCACTACCGAGGAAGCGGCCGGCAGCACTGGAGGGATTTATGGCAAGGGTGGGGATCTTCTCTATCGCTGGGGTAATCCCGCTGCCTACAATCGCGGTGATACCTCGGAGCAAAAGTTGTTCCAGCAACACGATTGCCAATGGATCGAACCCAATTGTCCGGGTGAGGGCAATGTCCTTATCTTCAACAACGGACTTCGACGATTACCCGAAGGCTACACCGACTGGCGAGATTTACCCCCATATGAGGTTGGCCTGGATTGGGGATATTCTTCGGTGGATGAGATTATTCCCCTCATAGATGTCAACGGAACTTATGTGCTTGAATCCGATCGGGCCTATGATCCACATGAGCTTCTGTGGACCTATGTGGCGCCTACACCCACTGATTTGTTTGCTGAGGCCGTCTCAGGCTGTCAGCGTTTGCCCAATGGCAATACCCTGATATGCGACGGCACCAGCGGCGTGCTCTTTGAAGTTACCTTGGAAGGGGAAAAGGTTTGGGAATACGTCTGTCCCGTCACCGGCGATGGTCCCATCAACCAGGGAGACCCCATTCCCTTGGATCACCGCGCCCATGCTATGAATGCGATCTTCAAAGTGCATCGTTACGATCCGAACTATCCAGGACTGGTGGACAAGGATCTTACTCCAAAGGTAGTGCTTCCTTCGAATTGATTGTTAATCATTTAGATTACACGTGAGGTAAATAGCAATGACGGCGCTAAGTAAAATGGGATGGGCTTTAGCCCAAGCGTTTCAAAAATCACAACGGTTTCGTAAGTGTGTCCTCTGGGTGCTGTGTTGTTTGAACGTGGCCCATGCCCATGAAGCCCTTCAGGGTCCAACTGAGGTACATTACTGGGACGCAGCCAGGGCCTATAACGGTTACACGCTCTTCGGAGCCAAGGGAGGGACGTATTTGATCGATATGGAAGGGTGCTTAGTACGAAGTTGGTCTAAAGTGCGCACTAATCCCCGGTTTTTGGAAAACGGAAATATCCTGGATTCGTCCACAGACGATCCCAGTCGGGGCAGCGGCTTTGTGGAAGTGGATTGGGATGATAATGTAGTATGGCGTTATACCGAGACCCGCTCCGACTATGCTCCCCATCACGATTTCATACGAATCTTCAATAAAAAGCTCGGCTCCTACACCACACTATATATTGCCAACAAGTCCATCACCCATGAGCAGGCCATCGCTGCGGGCTGCGACCCATCTCGTAATTACAAAGATGCCCAGATGGATGCCATTGTCGAGGTGGATATGGATGGCGATATCGTGTGGGAGTGGTGGTTTTTTGACCATGTAGTTCAAGATATTGACCCGACCAGGAACAACTATGTAGGCGAAGGCAAAACCATTGCCGATTATCCGGGACGCATTAACATCAATCTGCCCGGCCGACCGTTGAAACGCGATTGGCTCCATTGCAACTCGCTGGATTACCATCCGGAACTGGGGCATATCGTGACCAATTCCGTACAGGGCGAGTTTTATGTGATCGATCATGACGGTACGTTTGTGGCCGGCGATCCACAGGCCAGTATTAGCCTGGCGGCCAGTGAGGCAGGAGACTTTCTGTATCGTTTTGGAGATCCGGCCCGGTACGAACAGGGCGATCCTCCGTCAATCCTGGAAGACTGGACTAAGTGTACCAGCGGCCACAAACAGATTGGTGGGGCTCATGATGTGCAATGGATCGATGCGGGCCTGTCTGGGGCCGGACACTTCTTGATCTTCAACAACGGCCAGTACCTGTTCGAACGTACGAACCAGTCCTATGTATTCGAGATCAATGGGTTCCTGGATGTAAATGGACGTGATATAGGTGGCTATGTGAATCCACCAGACGCAGGATACACCAAAGTAGAGTTCCATCACGATACGCACAAACCCGACAAGCTGATGTCTAACCAAATCGTGTGGGAATACCACTCCAAGAGCAACCAGGGATTCTTTAGCCATATTGGATCGGGCGCTCAGCGTCTGCCAAACGGTAATACCCTGATCTGCTCGGACACTGAGGGACATTTCTTTGAAGTGACCTCTGAGGGGGAACTTGTTTGGGAGTACATCAACCCAATGACTCGGGAGTACGGTGCAGTGACGGTCATGCCAGACAGTCTGCCCATGACCAATTCGGTATTTAGGTCCTACCGGTACGGTGCGGACCATCCGGCTCTGGTCGGCAGGGACCTCACGCCAGGGGATACAATTACAGGCAAGACTCCTTCTTATCACAGCCCGCATCTCGAATCCACCGCCAAAGTCACTATCAATCCGGTAAAACCCGAAGACCTTTCGATGCCTGTTCGGGCAGTGGATCAACGTGACTTTTCGGGGATATCGGATATGCTTGCTGTTCACTATGCTTTGTTCCTTGGTGACCCAGATGCGTTTGAAGATATGCCGGGAAGCCTGAGTGGGTCTGGACTACCCGATACTGGTCAGGTAGCTGGCTATACGGATACCTTTGGTGAAGACTCCGACTACACGATTAATCCACCATCCTATACAGACAATAGTGATGGCACTATCACGGATAATATAACTGGATTAATGTGGCAGAAAATAGACGGAGGTTCCATGGCCTGGGAGGATGCGGTTTCCTATGCCGACCTTCTAAGCCTGGCCGGGCATGAGGACTGGCGACTCCCAACAAGTGATGAACTCTTCAGAATCCTTGATCACGGCCAACATAATCCCGCTATAAACACAGCTTATTTTCCACAGTCTGGGGCGCAGTATTGGTGGACTTGCGAAACCAGGGCTGATGATAAGAGTCGCGTATGGGTAGTCAATGAAGGGGGGGGCATTGGAGCACACCGTATAAGTGAATCTGCAGAAGCCGGTGGAGATAAGCGCATCCACATACTCTGTGTGAGAGGACAAATCACTCAGCCGACACTGCGCTGGATGGATAACAACGACGGTACCATCACAGATCTTCTTACGGACCTAATCTGGCAGCAAACCGGCCCTATGGAGAAGATGACTTGGGAACAAGCCTTAGTCCATGCAGAGGATCTAGCCCTGGCCGGTCAAGAAAATTGGCGTTTGCCGAACATTAAGGAGTTGCGTACTCTCACCGACATTACCTTAACTAATCCGGCCGTCGATCCTACAGTATTCCCAGATTCACGTAGCGACGATTACTGGTCCTCGACTACCCTGGCAGGTCACCCCGACAGGGCCTGGACTGCGAATTTTCGCTTCGGTATTGTCAGCTATCAACCCAAGACAGCCGACTTGCTGATCCGCTGTGTACGTGGCCCTGTAGCTATCCTACCGGATGTCAATATGCCAGTGATGCAGCACATCCAGGGCGGGACCTTTGCCATGGGTGACCACCATGACCTCGGCGGCGCCGAGCATCGTAATGATGAGGTTCCCGTTCACCTCGTGACTCTGGACAACTTCTATATCGGGGTCTATGAAATTACGAATCAAGAGTACTGTGACTTTCTAAACGATGCCCTGCTGGAGGAACAAATCGCGGTTGACGCAGGATATGTGACCTATACCCGCACAGGCGAACTGCTTTGTGATACCTACCAGAGCGATGGCTATAGCTGTATTCAATATGACGAAGATGCTTTCAGTGTGAGTGCGGATAAAAAGAATCATCCGGTTGTCTGTATACGTTGGTTTGGCGCCATTTACTACTGCAACTGGCTGAGCCAACAATGTTGTTTGTCACCATGCTATGACCTGAATACCAAGACCTGTGACTTCTTCCAGAACGGCTATCGCCTGCCTACCGAGGCCGAATGGGAGTATGCCGGTCGTGGCGGACTGTACGATCCGTACGCCATTTATCCGTGGGGCGACGACCCGGATAATGCCAGGGCCAATTGGCCGAATTCCGGTGACCCCTACGAGGCTGGTTCTATGCCCTACACCACGCCTGTTGGTTTCTATGATGGGCATGAACACTCCAAAACTGATTTCAACTGGCCCGGCTCAGCAGATACCTATCAAACGAGGGACGGCTCCAATGGCTACGGTCTGTATGACATGGCCGGCAACGTATGGGAATGGACTAACGACTGGTACCACAGTGATTATTACAGCGTCAGCCCACGTTATAATCCTCCGGGGCCGACCACCGGGAAACCAATGCCGGACGGGAAGATATACCACGTTCTGCGCAGCGGCAACTGGTATAACGGTCCACAGGGCCACAGCCGTGTATCAAACCGTAACCCCGCGCATTTTCGTGGCCCGCAGGATCCCTATCACCCCTGGTATCATATTGGTTTTCGTATTGCCAGAGGCAGTTCATCTGTTTCCGGGCTGACCCCAGAAACAGTCACGCAACCAGGTGCCCAGGCCACAATCATAGCTGACGGATTTGACTTTGCCGAAGGACCGGCTGCCAATGGCGTTGGCGGGCTATTCTTTAGTGACCTGCAGGCCGGCAGAATCTACAAACTCAATAACAAGGGGGAACCATCTATTTTCCTGCAGAACTCAGGTGGCGCCAACGGCTTGTTCTTTGACACATCCGGTAGTCTCATAGCCTGTCAAGGTGACTTGGGACGTGTTGTTTCGATATCTGAGCAGCGAGACGTTACTGTCCTCGCCGACACCTATCAAGGTAAGCGTTTTAATAAGCCTAATGATCTCTGGATCGATTCACATGGCGGTATCTATTTCAGTGATCCGGCTTACGGCACAAAGCCAATTCAAGACGGCGAACATGTCTACTACATCAGCGCCGATCGAGCCAGCGTCACTCGCGTCATAAATGACATGGTGCGGCCGAACGGGTTGATAGGTGTCCCCAACGGCCAAATCCTGTACATTGCAGATCATGGAGCCGGCAAGGTCTATGTTTATGATATTAAAAGCCCTGGAATCTTATTCAACAAGCGATTGTTCGTGTCCAATACCTGTGACGGGATGACTATCGACAGATTTGGTAATGTCTACATC